>JAAXUL010000971.1 GCA_013336035.1 Chloroflexales bacterium | reverse complement strand
GCCTCACACGCAGGTTTCTCGCGTCAGCATAGGTCACAGGGCTGGTCGGTCATCTGCGCTGTGGTTGGCAGGTGCCGAACGGTTGTCCGCAGGCTTCGGACCCATGCGTGCCACACATACACGCCCGCTGCGTAGCCCTCGTCCCAGTGTCCAAGGACGGCTCTTTCAGAGCAATCGTTCATACCGTTAAAGGGCGCACGATAAAGTCGAGCTCAGGAACTATCGCACTTGCCGCCCCATGGCCTTCGTGCTATTCGGTAACAGGTTGAAAAGAGTTGGATGAGTTGATTCTCTGTCGAGAATTCTCGGACGAACAGCGCGTGAGCTTGCGAATCGACAGGCTCTTCAGTGGGATAAGAATCGCGTTTCATCCCTTTCAGATGCCCGGAATGAGCCATTGCCCTTAGCGGGACTTTTCCCGGAAAAAGTGCGAGCAGGCCATTCTATAGCGGCGGGCATTAGCATTGAGCCATCCTGTTCATTCGCCAGGCGATCGCAGCGAGCCTTACGCTGCTGTGGCGGCTCAACCTCTCTGCCCACCGCTATAGTGCGACAAAAAGGAGTTGGTGAGGCCACGCCTTTTGGACTCGCCTCTCGCAGCATCATCAGCTACACTGTGCACACACCCTTGACCACCACTGATTCAGCTTCGGAGCGCCCGCAGCATGGGGGCATGCCCAAAGCCATCGTCGGCGTGCATCTGGTTGCTCCCACTCGACCGTTGGGGGGACCATGGCTCTGAGACCTGCGCTGGTATCGCCCCCGCCGTTCCTCGGCACCTTCGTCGGCCGCGCCGACGAGGCCGCCGAGATTGGCCAGCTGCTCGCGACCGCCCGGCTGTTCACGCTCACCGGCACGGGGGGGAGTGGAAAGACGCGCCTGGCCGCGCAGCTTGTCACCCTGGTGCAGGGCCGCTTTGCGCACGGGGTGCGCTGGGTCGACCTGAGCGCGCTGACCGACCCGGCCATCGTGCCTGACCTCGTCGCCGAGCGCTGCGGCGCCCTCGATCACGGGATACTGTCGGTCCAGGATGCACTCATCGCCACGCTTCAAGCGCAGCACCTCGTGCTCGTGCTCGACAACTGCGAGCATCTGCTCCCTGCCTGCGCCACCCTGGTGGAGTCGCTGCTCACGGCCTGCCCTATGCTACATATCCTCGCTACGAGCCGCGAGCCGCTGGCCCTTCCCGGCGAGGTCATCTGGCTCGTGGCACCACTTCCCGTCCCCGAGCGGGACAGCACCGAATCGATCGAGGCGCTCGGCACCTATGCGGGGGTAGAGCTCTTTGTGACTCGGGCGAGGGCAGCCCTGCCGTCCTTTCAGCTCACGGCGGCGAACGCGGGCGCTGTCGTTCGGGTCTGCTGGCAAGTCGCAGGTCTGCCTCTCGCCCTGGAGCTGGCCGCGGCCCAACTCCGGTCGCTCTCGCTCGACGACCTCGCCGCCCAGCTCGTGGACGCGCCGCGGCTGCTGACCCGGGGCAGCCGCACGGCGCCCCCTCGCCAGCAAACCCTCCACGCGGCCCTCGACTGGAGTTACGCCCTGCTTACCGAGCAGGAGCAGCTCCTCTTCAGCCGGCTGGCCGTCTTTGCCGGGAGCTTCACCGCTCCGGCAGCGGCGGCGATCGGAGTCGCAGGGAGTGCGCCTCCGGCGGGCGTGCTCCCAGGGCTGACCCGCCTGGTGGAGACCTCGCTCGTGATGGTGCAGGATCGGGCGCACGAGACCCGCTACCGCCTGCTCGAACCGCTGCGGCAGTATGCGCAGGCGCGGCTGGAGGAGATCGATACGCTCCACGCGGTCCAGCAGCGCTATTGCGACTGGTACACGGCCCTGGCCAGTGAGGCCGCCGGTGCCTTGATGGGTCCGGAGCAGGGGGTCTGGCTCGAGCGCCTGGCCCAGGAGCACGACAACCTCCGCGCGGCCCTCGCCTGGTCACTCTATCAGGGGGACGCTGTCGGCGCGGGGGCGATCGTGGAGGGGCTCTGGCTCTTCTGGCTCCAGCACGGCCATCTGCGCGAGGGGCGGCACTGGATGACCCAGACCCTGGCCGTGCTCCCTGAGCCGACCCCGTTGCGCGCCCATCTACTCTGGGTTGCCGGCCTCCTCGCCCGCCCCGATGCCCAGCGGGGGAGGCAGCTCCTGACGGAGAGTGCGGCCATCTATCAGCAGATCGGCGATATGCCACACGCCGCACAGGTCTGGATCGCGCTGGCGACGCTTGTCCAGACGCTTGGCGATCACGCGCTGGCGATCCGCCACTATCAGCAGGGCCTGCCGATCCTCCGCGCGACGGGTGATATCTCCTCGCTGGTTCTGGCACTGGCTGGCCTCGCGGTAAGCACCCTGGCCATCGGTGATGCCGATCGGGCGCTGGAAATCGGCCAGGAAGGACTAACCCTTGCCCAGGAGGCGGAGGATCAATGTGTCGTTGGCGTCGCGCTGGCGAACCTTGGGTTGATCTGGCAGGCACGAGGTGATGACCGTCGAACCGCAGCCTTGTGGGAGCAGAGTCTCGCACTGCAGCGGCGTATCGGTGACGAGGGCGGCATTGCCCGTCTGCTGACGCTGCGCGGTGGGTTGGTGCTGCGCCAGGGGGACTATGGGCAGGCGGTCGCGCAGTACGTGGAAAGCCTGGTCATTTGCCTGCGGATGGATGAGTACGATGGCATCCCCCCCATTCTTGAGGGACTAGCGGCGGTCGCGGCGGCCCTGAGCAACCACGTCACGGCGGTGCATCTGGCGGGAGCGGCCGCAGCGCTGCGAGCTGCCAGTGGGATGCAGCCAACCGCCGCTGAACGCAATGCCCAGGAGCAACTCCTCGCGACTCTGCACACCCACCTGACGGCGTCCGCCTTTGCCCAAGCGTGGGCGCAGGGTCAGCAGTTCACCCTGGAGCAGGTGGCACAGCTGGCGGCGGCGTTGCGCTCGTCCATCACAGGCTCAGAGCCGCCGCCCCCATCCCCGGCGCCAGCAGCAGCAGCTGTGGCCTACGACCTCACCCCGCGCGAAGTCGAGGTACTGCGCCTGCTGGCGCGCGGGCTCACCTACGCCCAAATCGGCGAGAAGCTAGCCATTAGCCCGCGCACCGTAGACGCCCATCTGCGCACGATCTTCGGCAAGCTGGGCGTGCGCGAGCGCACGTCCGCGACCCGAATCGCCCTGGAACAGCAGCTGGTCTAGCGTAACGGTTGTGCAACCAGGGAGCACTGGACCTTTTTCTGCTCATCTCGCGAGGGCCACAGGTGACTGAACCCGGGTAGGCGGGCCACGTGGGCAGCTCATTCCGGCTCCTCAGCGTACCGAAGTCGCTCAGCGGGCATTGAACTGGCCTGATGAGCGCTCGCAGGCGAGGATCGCCGCGAAACTGCCTTCCTGACGACCGCTGGTCTAGCCAAACGAGCTCGGCG
>JAAXUL010000970.1 GCA_013336035.1 Chloroflexales bacterium | reverse complement strand
AGGGGAGGGCCAGAGCGGGCGGCGATTCCCCGGGCCTGCCTCACCCCCTTGCCAGCGCGGGTGTGGACGGCATCGGGCAGGGACGGGCATTCTGGCTCGGGGGCCGGGGCCCCCCTACAGTAGCGTGGACTGCGCCGGACTTGGACCGGCTTTCCCCATTTGAGCCCTTCGCTTCCTCTGGGCTCCCTGCCGCGTGGGGCGTGGCCCCACGTGCTGGTATTCAATTGCCGCGAATGGTAGCACAGGCCGCAGTGGGCGTCAATGTGGCGGGGCGGGCGCCAGGCCGAGGGCCACGGGCAGGCCTTCGCGGTATGACGGGTAGCGCGGGGTGACGCCAAGATCATCGCGCATACGCCGGTTGGCCATACGGTGCGAGACGGCGGCCATATCTACCATGTCGATGGGCAGGGGCATCGGGCGTCGGCGCAGGCGGCTGGCCGTGCCGACGAGCCAGACCAGGGCCCGGCCCACGGCGGGCGCGATGGTCGGGGGCGGCGGCGCGCCAAGGAGCCGCGCCATCTGCCCGTAGAACTCGGCCACGGGCGCCGGCTCGTCGTCGGCCAGGTTGTAGATCTGGCCGGGGCGCCCCCGCTCGGGCATAGCCAGCAGCGCCGCGATGGCGTCGTCGATGTAGATGTTCGAGGCGTAGCCGCGCCCGCCGCCGATCAGGGGGAAGCGGCCATGGCGCACCTGCTCGACCATCATCGCGGGGCTCGCGGGGCCGTAGACGGCGGCGATGCGGGCCACCAGCACGGGCAGCCCGTGGCGGGCGCGGGCCTCGAGCAGGACGCGCTCGGCCTCGTGCTTGGCCCGGGCATAGTGGAAGCCCGGGGCGGGCGGGGTCGTCTCGTCGAGCCAGCCGGGGCCGCTCGGGTAGAGGGCGCCGCTGCCGGCGTAGACGAGGGCCTGCAGGCCGGGGTGGCCCGCGCAGGCGGCGGCCACGGCCCGCGCGCCCGCCACATTGGCCCGCGCGATCTCGGCCGGGCTGCCCAGGGCCGACCCCGCCAGGTGGTAGACCACCGTGACGCCGACCAGGGCCGCCCGCACCGCCGCCTCGTCGCCCGCGTCGGCGACCAGGGTTTCGGCGCCCAGTGCGGCCAGGGGGACGAGCGCGCCCGCCCGGACGTCCAGGCAGCGCACCGCCTCGCCCCGCTCGCGCAGGGCCCGCGCCAGATGCCTGCCGATATACCCGCCCGCCCCGGTGATGAGGATCATCGTCTAGGCCCCTAGCTGCCCGAGCACATCGGCCAGCACCGCGATCGCCTTCAGGTACTCCTCGACCTCGATATGCTCGTCGGGGGTGTGGTCGAGGCGCGAGTCGCCGGGGCCGTAGGCGACGATAGGGCATGCCCAGGCCGGGCCGACCACATTCATGTCGGCGGTGCCCGTCTTGTGCAGGAAGCCCGGCTGGCCGCCCTGGCCCCTGATCGCCCGCACGAAGGCCCCGGCGAGCGGGGTCGTGCGAGGGCTGCGGAAGGCCTGGCAGCCGCCCTCGAAGCGCAGCGCGGCGGGGCCCGCCATCGCGCGCAGCTCCTCGCCCAGGGCCGCCGGCTCGACGCCCTCGGGCAGGCGCAGGCCCACCGTGGCCTCGCACCAGTCGGTCAGGCCGTCGCCGCCGCTGGCCACGTGGCGCAGCGAGGGGATGAGCTGGTCAAAGAGCTTCTCGCGGCCCGCGTTATGGGCGGCGCAGCGGGCCTCGACGGTGCGCCAGAACTCGACCATAGCCTCGGGCGCGGCGCGCAGCTCGCCGGCGCTGTGGGCCGAGGGCTGCTCGAGCCGGTAGTGCGCCACCAGGCGGCCCTTGTAGCCGAGGGTCACCCGGTCCCAGCCGCTCGGCTCGCCGATCACACAGGCCGCGGGGGCGTAGCGGTCGCGGGCGTAGTGGGCGCCCTTCGAGCTGGCGGCCTCCTCCTCGGTTGCGCCCACGAGGGCCAGGCGACAGCGCAGGCGGCCCGCAAGCTCGGCGCGCCGCGCCGCCTGCACGAAGGTGGCGAAGGGCCCTTTGGCGTCGACGGCGCCGCGCCCGTACAGGCGCCCGCCCTCGATCCGCACGGGGATGGCGCCGGGCACGGTGTCGATGTGGCCGAGCAGCACCACTAGCGGCCCGGCCTCGCCCAGCAGGCCCACGGCGTTGCCGGCCTCGTCTATGTGGGCCTCCCAGCCGAAGGCGCCCATCTGGTCGGTGAGAAAGGCCGCCGCCTCGCCCTCCTGCCCCGAGAGCGAGGGGATGCGCAGCAGCGACTCGAGAAAGGTTACCTCTTCCATAGCGCAGATTATAGCGCACCTGGCGGATGCCGCCGCCCTCGGGCAGGTTGAGTTTACCGAAGGGGCGTAGTATTATCCGCTCTGCCTACCCTGGACAAGCGCAGGTGCCGGCGCGGCCCTACGCCCGAGGTTCTTCTACAAATGGCGGAAACCCACCCCTCCGAGCAGAATGACCTGTTGCGCTCGCCCGGCTATCTGGCAGCCATCGTGAAGGCCGTGCCCCAGCCGATCTTCGCCATAGATCAAGATGGGCTGGTGCTGGTATGGAATAGGCACGCCGAGCGGGCGTTCGGCTGGGCGGCCGAGGAGGCCATCGGCCACTGTCTGCCCATCGTCCCTGCGGAGGCCCGCGACGAGTACGCGGCCCTGCGCGAGCGCGCCCTGTGCGAGCTTAGTGGGCACGAGGTGCGCTGGCGCAGGCGCGACGGCGCGCCCATTGTGCTCAGCCTCTCTACGAGCCTGGTCCGCGACGATGCGGGCGCCGTCCTCGCGATCGTCGTGGTCGCCACCGATATCACCGCCGAGCGGGCCCGCGAGCGCGAGGCGCTGCTCAGCATCGCCGGGGCCCTGCGGCAGGCGCGCACCCGTGTCGAGCTGCTGCCCGCCCTGCTCGAGCAGACCCGCGTCTTGCTCGGGGCCGACTCGGCCGCCCTGGCGGTGCGCGACCCGACCACGGGCGATACCGCCTTTGAGCTGGGGCTTGGCGCCTGGGAGGAGCTGGGCAAGGTGCGGATGCCCCCGGGGGTCAGCGTGACTGGGCGGGTCATCGCCACGGGCGAGCTGTACCACAGCGACGATGTGCAGAGCGACCCCTCGTTTATCGACCCGAGGCTGCACCACGGTGTGCGGGCGGCGGTCTGCGCGCCGCTGCGGGCCGACGACACGATCATCGGGGCCCTGTGGGCGGGGCGCCAGACCCCCCTGAGCGCCGCCGAGGCCCGCCTGGTGGTCGCCATCGCCGACCTGGCCGCCAACGCCATCCACAAGGCCACCCTCAGCGAGCAGACCGAGCGGCGGCTGCGGCACCTGGTGGGGCTGCGCGCGATTGACCAGGCCATCACCGGCAGCTTCGACATGCGCCTCAGCCTGAACGTCCTGCTCGACCAGACCCTCCAGCAGCTTGGCGTGGACGCCGCCGCCGTGC
>JAAXUL010000969.1 GCA_013336035.1 Chloroflexales bacterium | reverse complement strand
GCGGTGATGAGGACGGGGGTGGCTGCGCGACGGCGGAGTGCCGGGAGGGCTCCTATGACCGCTCCGGCGATAAATACGAGCCAGGCGGCGAGGTAGGTGCAGAAGGCGACAACTCGGAGCATCAGGCCAGCTCGCGGATCTGAATGTTGCGGAACCGGACCGGATAGGACAGGCTGGCGAAGCCGATCCCCGTGGCGGCGAAGCGCTCGACCATGGCCAGGTTGATCGCCTGCTGAATGTCGGCGTAGCGGTTGAAGTCGGCCGGCTCGACCGTGTAGACCACCTCGTAGAACAGGCCGACGTCGTCGAAGCGCAGCAGGTGGGCCCGGTCGAAGCCCACGCCCTCGTGAGCCTCGACGAGGGCCTGCACCAGCGCGGGCAGCTCGCGCAGCCGCTCGGGGGGCGTGCTGTAGTTGACGCGAAAGCTAAAGACGACCCGGCGCCGCTCCTGGCGGGCGAAGTTGCGCACCCGGCTGCCCAGCAGGTCGTTGTTCGAGAAGATCAGCTGCTCGCCCGCGAGGCTGCGCACGCGGGTGGTCTTCAGGCCGATCTGCTCGACGGTGCCCACGTCGTCGCCGACGCCGATCAGGTCGCCCAGCACAAAGGGCTTGTCAAGGGCGATCGAGAGCGAGGCGAAGAGGTCCGAGAGGATGTTCTGCACCGCCAGGGCCACGGCGATGCCGCCGATGCCGAGGCTGGCCACCAGGGCCGTGATCTCGATCCCCGGGAGGTTGTCGAGGATGAGCAGCAGGACGACCGAGTATAGGGCGATGCGGGCCACCACGCTGATCAGGCGGGCGGTGCCGACGCCGGCCGCGTTGGTCTCGCGGTTGCGCTCGTCGTAGCGTGCCACCCAGCGGCCGAGCAGCGCGTTGCCCCAGATACCGATCTGGAGCAGCAGCAGGATGATCGCCCCCGAGCGCATGGGGAGCCTGGCCTCTGGGGGGAGGCTGAGGATCAGGCTGCCGGCGTAGATGGCGAGGAGCAGCACGATCGGGCCGGCCATGTTCTCGGCGAGGACCACGGCCACGTCGTCGAAGAAGGTGTTGGTGCGGATGGCCAGCGGCCTGGTGGGGTGCGTGGTCACCCGGCGCCACACGCTCACCCCGCCCATCACGGCGCCCGCGATCAGCAGCGCGAGAAGCCAGCGCGCGATCGAGTTGCCGAAGATGATCGTGTCCAACAATGGCTGCACACGCTACTCCTCAAGCTCGGCCAGAAAGCCTCTGATTAGCCTCAGCAGGCCCTGTGCTGAATTATACCCCACCCGCCGGAGCTAGCGGCAGGCCCCCCTGAGCACCCATGGAGCCCGCCACGGGCGCCCGCTGATAGTAGCGCGGGTCGCAATCTCGTGTATCATAGCCCGTATGGTGACAGTCGACGATCTCCGAGCGGCCCCGCTCCTCGCCTCGCTCGACGAGGCGACCCTGGCCGACACTGCACGCCGGGCACGCCACTGTAGCTTCCGCCCAGGACAGCAGATCATGCTTGAGGGCGAGCAGCCCCCGGGCCTCTTCCTTCTGCTGCGCGGCCGCGTGCGCCTCTCGCGCACGGCGCCCGACGGGCGCGAGCAGGTGCTGGCCATGGTCGGCCCCGGCGAGCACTTCAACCCGGTGCCGCTCTTCGACGGCGGGCCCAACCCGAGCACTGCCCGCGCGATGAGCCCCGTGAGCTGCCTGCTGCTGCCCCGCGACGACCTGATCGCGCTGATCCGGCGCCACCCCGACCTGGCCCTGGCCGCCCTCAGCGCTATGGCCGGCGAGCTGCGCGAGCTGGTGAGCCTGGTCGAGGACCTGGCCTTCCGCTCGGTGCGGGCACGCATGGCCCGCCAGCTCCTGGCCGAGGCCGGCGAGGGCGCCGCCGAGCTGACCCACCAGGAGCTGGCCGAGCGGGCCGGCACCGTGCGCGAGATCGCCGGGCGGGCCCTGCGGCGCCTCGCCGAGGAGGGGCTCGTGCGCCTCGAGCGCGGCCGCGTGATCGTGCTCGACCCCGCCGGTCTCGCTCACGTCGTCGAGGAGTAGGCGCGACTCCAAAAGTTTAAGCCGAGTTATGGGACTTTAGTGGTAGACGGCGCGCTGCCGAGCATAGTAATCTGTACTCGAACAACGCACCTATCAACCGCACCACCCTATTGAGTAGTCGAGCCGCTAGAGGAGAGACTTGTGCCGTACATCATCGTCGAGCCCTGTATCGGGACCAAGGACGCCGCGTGTGTAGCTGTCTGCCCCGTGGATTGCATCTACGAGGGCGAGGACATGTACTACATCAACCCTGACGAGTGCATCGACTGCGGCGCCTGCGAGCCCGAGTGCCCCGTCGAGGCGATCTTTGCCGATGACTCGGTCCCCGAGCAGTGGAAGAGCTTCATCGAGAAGAACCGCAACTTCTTCGGCGCCTAGCGCCGGGCCTCTCGGGTAACGCGAGGGTCAGAGAGAGCTCACCTCTCCCTGGCCCTCGTCGTTTTCGCGCAGGCTGGCGTAGGCCTCGGGGGTGTCGGCGTCAGCCACGACGGCCGGGTCCTCGATGTCGAGCCAGCAGACGGCGGCGGCGTGCCGCTCGAGCACAGCGCGCGCGCCCATGTCGCCCTCGAGCGCCCGCAGATCGGCGAAGAGTCCGGCGGCCAGCAACACGGGGTTGCCGCGACGCCCCTGGTAGCGGGGCACCACGGCCAGGGCGCCGGGGTCAGCCTCATAGACGACGATCAGGTGGTCTACCAGGGGCGCCCCGACCAAAGGCTGGTCGACCAGCAGCACCACGGCGGCCGTCGCCGCGGCCGGCAGCGCCGCCAGGCCGCAGCGCAGCGAGGCGGCCTGCCCCGCCGCGTAGTCGTCGCACTGCACCGTCTCGACCGGCCCCGAGAGGCCCACCAGGGCCGCGCGGGCCTCCTGAGCCCCGGCGCCGAGCACAATCACCAGGCCGGCCAGCCTGCTCGCCAGAGCAACCTCGGCTATGTGGCGTACCAGGGGCCGCCCCCGCCACGGCAGCAGCTGCTTAGGCCGCCCCATCCGCAACGACATCCCCGCCGCTAGCAGCACCCCGTAGATCATCAGGCGCCCTCTCTACTGGCTGACCACATTGAAGCTGCGGCGTACGGGCGCCCCGTGTGGGGGCCCACGAGGGGCGCCCCAACGGTCGCGCTTCCCGCATCATTACTAGGTGGCCTACCGCTATACCCCTCAGCCCCCGCACGGGTCGCGCACAACGCCGTATGAAAAAAGCTACTGGCTATCGACTAGCCTCCGGCAAAGGGCCTCCTCCTCCTCGACGAGCACGGTGCGCAGATCGCAGACCAGGCGCCCCTCGGCGATGCGGGCCACCACGGCGGGCTCGCCGGCGCGGAGCAGGGCGGCCATGCCCTCGGCCCCGACGGCGCCCGGCGTAACGGCCACGCCCGCGCTGGGCTGGCTCTCGCCCG
>JAAXUL010000250.1 GCA_013336035.1 Chloroflexales bacterium | reverse complement strand
GCCGGCTTCGGCGCCCGCTGCGGGGTCAGCAGCCTCGACGCGCTGACCGTCCTCGCCGACCGCTGTATGCGCCTCGGGCTCGACCCGGCCGCGGCCAGCGCCGCGGTCGCCTTCCTCATGGAGTGCCAGGACGAGCAGCTCAGCAGGTCAGCCACCCTCCCCTGGGGCGATGAGCAGGCCGTCATCGCTGCCGTCGAGCGCCTCGGCACTCGCCAGGAGAAGCGCGACGTCCTCTCGCTCGGCGTCGGCGAGATGCAGGAGATCTTCTGGGGCAGCGCCGCCTTTGCCCCCCAAGTCAAAGGCCTGGCCATGCCCGCCCTCGACCCGCGGGCCCTCACCGAGGTCGCCCTGGCGATGGCCACCTCGCCCATCGGCGGCGACTACCGCTACGCCATGACCTACGAGGAGCTCGTGCGCGACCCGCCGGCCTGGCTGCCCGACGAGCCCTCGCACCCCCAGGCGGTCAAGGGCAAAGTTATGCGCCTGATCTGGCACGAGCGCTTCGCGGCCGTGCTCGACTCGGCGGGCATGTGCCGGCGCCTGGGCCTTATGGGCTACCAGATCTCGCCCGGCGAGCTGCTGGCCCTGACTATGGCGGCCACCGGCACCCCGATCAGCACTGCCGATATGGCCCGCATCGGCGAGCGCATCATCACAGTCGAGCGCATCTTCGCCCGCCGCTACGCCGACAACGGCGCCCGCGACGAGCTGCCCGCCCGCTGGCGCGAGGAGCTGCTCGAGGAGGGCCGCGCCGCCGGCCATCTGCCCCAGCTAGCCGACCTGCTCGCCGAGTACTACCGCCGCCACGGCTGGAGCCCCGAGGGCGACCCCACACCCGAGCGTCTCGCCGAGCTTGGGGTGAAGGGCTGATGCGTGACGCGTGATCCGTGACACTGGCCCGCTCACGTATCACGGCATAGTACCGCTGGGCGCAGGCCGCCCACGAGAGCGCCACCCTCAGCCGTCGGCCAGGGCCGCCTGGAGCGTCGCGGCCGTGCGGACCCCATCGAGCTGCAGGCCGAGGCCGACGATCGTCTGGGCGACCTCGGGCCTGATACCCACCAGCACGGGCTCGACGCCGAGAAGCCGCAGGGCCTCGATCGTCTCTAGGATGCCGCGGGCCACCTGGGTATCTACGATGGGCACGCCAGTGATGTCGAGGACGAGCCGTCGCGCCCGCGACCCCTCGACCGCCGTCAGAGCCTGGGCCTGCAGCACGTGCAGCCGCGCACTGTCGAGGGCGCCGATGAGCGGCAGGACTAGGGTCGTCGACGAGACCGGCAGCACCGGCACGCTCATGTCGCGGATCGCCTCACGCTGAGCCGTCACCTCGGCGAGCAGCTGCTCTTGCGCCGCCGCCCGTGCGCCGACTTCGTCAAGAGCCCGCCGCAGCTCTGCTGTACGCGCGGAAACCTCGGCCTCGAGGCCCTCGTTACTTTGCTCGAGGCTCCGTCGGGCCGCATCCGCCTCCTCCTGAGCGCGGCGGCTCGCCTCGAGGGCCCGATAGCTTGCCCGGGCGCCCAGGTAGCCGAAGAGAGTGCTCAGGATGATCAAAAAGGCCGGCCCGAGGATCAGATTCGGGTACAGTGCCCCATCCACCGGGTTTGGGCCCACACTGGCTCTGACCAGCCCCAGCCCCGCGAGGGACAGCAGGCCGACGGCCCAGACCTGCCGGGGCCGCAGTACCAGGCTGCCGACAAAGACCGACAGCGTCAGGAAGAACAGGGTCACGATCACGCTTCCCCGCACCAGGACGACCAACACCGGCCCGGCCAAAAGCGGCGCCAGCAGCAGGCTGGCGGCAGTGGTCACCCGAGCGCGGGCAGCCAGGAGTAGAGAGCCTGCCAGCACAGCTATGATCACGTAGAGCGCTGCGATGGCCCCGCGCTGCCCGGGCTGCAGCAGCAACAGCAGGCTCGCGGTAGCGATAAACGCGATCATGATCAGATCGACGACTACCAGCAGCTGGGCGCGGCGCTGCACATCAGGGTCAGAGTGGGCGACGGTCAGCAGGCGGGCTAGCGGGCTAGCGCTCATAGTCGCTCCTCCAGGGATATGCTCGCCAGGGCTAGCGACGGGAGTCCGCCAGCAGTATACACCGCAGGGGCTACCAACCGCCTGTCCTGCCCGGCTCGCCTTTGCTCTATAATGGCGTACTATGAGCGAACTATCCCCCACCCGTCTGGTCGTGAAGCTTGGCACCAGCGTACTGACGGCCGGCACCGACCGACTAAACCGGCCCTACATGGTCGGCCTGGCCCGCCAGGTGGCCACCCTGCGCGAGCAGGGCGCGCAGGTGCTGCTCGTCTCCTCGGGGGCCGTCGCCGCCGGCCGAGAGCGCATGGGCGCCACGCCCGGCCAGCGCGCCCGGGGCAACGTGCCACTGAAGCAGATGCTCGCCGCCGTCGGCCAGAGCCGGCTTATGCACCTCTACGAGCAGCTCTTCGAGATCTACGGCCTCCAGGTGGCCCAGGCCCTGCTCACCCGCGACGACCTGCGCGACCGCCGGCGCTACCTTAACGCCCGTAACACGCTCTCGCTCTGCCTCGAGCGCGGCATCGTGCCGATCATCAACGAGAACGACGCCGTGGTCACCGCCGAGATACGCGTCGGCGACAACGACAACCTCTCGGCTATGGTCGCCGGGCTGGTCGACGCCAACCTACTGCTCATCCTCACCGACATCGCCGGCCTCTACAACGCCGACCCACGCGCCAACCCCACGGCCGAGCTGATCGCCGAGGTCCCGACCATCGACGAGCGGATCTGGGCGGTGGCAGGGGGCGCCGGCACGGCCCGTGGCACCGGCGGCATGCGCACCAAGATCCAGGCCGCCGAGCTAGCCACCCGCGCCGGCACCGCCGTCGTGATCGCATCGGGCGCCGAGCCCGACGTCATCCTGCGCGTGGCGGCGGGTGAGCGCCTCGGCACGCGCTTTAGCGCCACCGGCAGCCACCTCGACTCGCGCAAGCGCTGGATCCTGGCCGAGACCGCGCGCCAGAGCCGCCTCGTGGTCGACGAGGGCGCCGTCGCGGCCCTGGTCAGCCAGGGCAAGAGCCTGCTGCCCGCCGGGGTGGCCGCCGTCGAGGGCGACTTCGACCGCGGGCAGACCATCCGCATCTACGCCCCCGACGGCCACGAGGTGGCCCGCGGCCTGACCCAGTACCGCGCCGCCGATGTGCGCGCTATCAGGGGCCTCCGTTCCTCTCAGATCGCCGAGGCCCTCGGCTACGACTATGGGCCTGAGGTGGTCCACCGCGATGATATGGTTGTGCTGACATGAGTATCGAGATCCGCCCGGTTACGGGCTACCACGAGTATCTGGCCTGCGAGGAGCTCCAGCGCGTCGTATGGGGCCAGTTCGGGGCCGTGCCCCACCATATGCTGCTGACGGTGCAGAAGAACGGCGGCATCTGCCTGGGCGCCTTCGACATAGCGGCGCCCGGCGCGCCGCTGGTCGGGTTCGTCTTTGGCTTCCTGGGCCGCGCCGAGGACGGGCGCATCAAGCACACCTCGCATATGGCCGCCGTCCTGCCCGGCTACCGTGACGCCCGGGTCGGCGAGAGTCTGAAGTGGGCCCAGCGCGACCACGCCCTCGCCCAGGGCCTCGAGCTGATGACCTGGACCTTCGACCCCCTGATCAGCCGTAACGCCAACCTGAATATCGCCAAGCTCGGCGCCGTCTGTCGCACCTACGTGCGCAACATCTACGGCCCCGAGCCCGAGGACCCCCACGGCGAGCTGCCCAGCGACCGCTTCCGCGTAGACTGGTGGCTCAGCGCAGAGCCGGTGGCCGCGCGCCGCGCGGCGCCCCCCGCCCCGAGTACGGCGGCCACCTTACGCGCCAGAGCCCCCCTGGCAAACCACGACCCCCTGGGGCCGATCGATGAGCCATCGGGCGACCGCTTCCTCGTGCAGATCCCCGCCGACGTCGATGCGCTCAGGGCGGCCGACCTGCCGCGGGCACGGGCCTGGCGCTACCAGCTGCGCGCGCTGGCCGAGGCTGCCTTCGCCGCCGGCTTTACCGTCACCGATTACGCCCGCGACGGCGAGGTCGGGCTGTATCTGCTCGAGCGGAGCTAGGCCACGCGCCTGTAGCGCCGCCGCGGGCGCCGCAGCAGCGAGAGCAGGCCCACCAGGATCGCGGCGCCGAGGATCGTCCAGACCAGCTCGACGCGCACATCGCCAAAGGTGAGGGTCAGCAGCGCCGGCAGGCCGAGGGCTCCGGCAAGCCACGAGCCGATGAAGGCCCCGACCAGGCCGATCGCGATAGAGGCCAGCAGCCCGCCGGGGCTGAAGCCTACCAGGGCCTCGGCGATCGCCCCACAGATAGCGGCCACCACGAGCCACACCAGGATCTCGACCAGCGAGAAAGTCACGCCGTTGATAGCAAACATCAGCCACCTCCACTGCCTGAGCACGTGCTGCTAGCGTGCACTAGACTCTGGAAGCAACCAGCGTGCCATCTTGTCGCCTGCCGCCGGGCGCCCGGTCAGTCTGCGCCCCCGGGCTTAGTCTGCGCCGCGGCGCTCAGCTGGCTGTGGGGGTCCGAGCCATTGACTTTACAGCGGTCGCAGTAGACCAGCGACTCGCCCTCGACGACAACGTCACCGTCCTGGTTCGTCACCGTCGTGACCAGCGTGGCGATGGGCTTGTCCTCGCGGATCGCGGCCACCTCTACGGTGGTGGTTACCGTATCATTGATATAGATCGGCTTGCGAAACGAGAGGGTCTGCTTGAGATAGACCGTGCCGGGGCCGGGCAAGCGCATCCCAAGCACGGCCGAGATCAAGCCGGCGGCGAGCATACCGTGGGCGATGCGGCGCCCAAAGCGGGACTCCTGGGCCGCCAGCTCGTCGGTGTGCATCGGGTTCTGGTCGCCGGTCACGGCGGCGAACAGAACAATATCGGCCTCGGTGATAGTCCTGCGCATACTGGCCCGCTGCCCGACAGTGATCTCGCGCTCCATCGAGCACCTCCGCTGCTGGTGGGCTAAACATCGCGGGCGGGGCGTCAGCCCGCGCGCCCCGTCTCAGCCCCATGCTACTCGCCCCAGTTACCAGATCGCCCTGGCGGTGAAGAAATGTGGTGACAGGGTGCGAGTCGGCAGGCGCGCCCCGCGCCACCGCGTCCATCGGCGCCGGGGCGCTACCTGGCCAGCCAGCCGGCGACCGTTTGCACCAGCAGGTAAGCGTTCAGCCCACCGATGATCGCGGCGACGACCCAGGCCAGAATGGTGAGCCAGCGCGGGTTGACGAAGCGACCCATCCTGACCTTATCGCTGGTGAACATCACGAGGGGCACCACCGCGAAGCTGAGCTGCAGCGACAGGATGACCTGGCTGAGCACCAGCAGCTGGCCGGTGCCGCGCTCGCCGTAGAGCGCTGTGACGACCACCGCCGGCACGATCGCGATCAGGCGGGTGATCAGCCGCCGCAGCCACGAGGGCATGCGCAGGCGCAGGAAGCCCTCCATTACGATCTGCCCCGCCAGCGTGCCGGTGAGGGTCGAGTTCTGCCCCGCGGCGAGCAGCGCGACCGCGAACGCCGTGCTGGCGAAGGTCGCCCCCAGCACCGGGGTGAGCAGCTGGTACGCGTCGCCGATGTCGGCCACGCCGGCGTGCGATGTGCCGTAGAAGGTGGCCGCGGCCAGGATGAGGATGGCCGCGTTGATGAAGAAGGCCAGCAGGAGCGCGACCGTCGAGTCGACGGTGGCGTAGCGGATCGCCGAAGCCTTCCCCTCCTCGCTGCGCTCGAAGGCCCGCGTCTGCACAATGCTCGAGTGCAGGTAAAGGTTGTGCGGCATCACCGTCGCGCCGAGGATGCCGATCGCAAGGTAGAGGGCTGAGGGGTCGGTGACGATCTGCGGCCTGGGCATAAGGCCGCCGAGAATGGCGCCAATCGCCGGCTGCGAGGCGACGATCTCGTAGGCGAAGCAGAGGCCGATGATCCCGATCAGGCCAGCCACCAGCGCCTCGAGGTAGCGGAAGCCGTAGTTCTGGAGCACCAGCACCAGCAGCACGTCGAGGGCGGTGATGATAACGCCGGCGATCAGCGGGATGCCGAAGAGCAGGTTCAGCGCGATCGCCGAGCCGATCACCTCGGCCAGGTCGCAGGCGGCGATCGCCACCTCGGCGAGCAGCCAGAGCGTCATAGCGACCGGCGGCGCGAAGTGGTCGCGGCAGGCCTGGGCCAGATCGCGCCCGGTCGCAATGCCCAGCTTAAGCGCCAGATGCTGGAGCAGCATCGCCATAAAGTTCGAGAGCAGAATGACCGAGAGCAGTAGGTAGCCAAACTGGGCTCCTCCTGCCAGGTCGGTCGCCCAGTTGCCCGGGTCCATATAGCCGACCGCCACCATCAGCCCTGGGCCAGCGAAGGCCAGCAGCTTGCGCCAGCGCCTACCGCCCTGCGGCACCGGTATCGAGGCGTGGACTTCGGGGAGTGAGGCGGTTGCCCCGGCCCCTTGGAGTTGAGTGCGTGTTATCTGCATGGCGAAATCCACCTTTAGTCAATACATATAATTTATTTTAGCCATGCCTAAAATAGCAGATGGCGCTGCCCATGTCAAGAGTCGCAAGGGGGATATTGTTCTTTTCTGAAAGGATTTTCAGCTTGCGGGGGCCGGGCGACCGATCACTGGCCGACCCAGCCGGGCTCGTAGTCGGCGCCAATCAGGAGGACAATATCGGCCTGGAAAGGCGATGGCGGTGCATCAACGGGGGGCGTCGTAAAGACCCGGCCGGGGTCGAGGCCGAGGGTATCGGCGAGGCGGCGCAGCGTCTCGGGGCGGCCTACATAGTCGATCAGCCGGGTCTGCTCGGCAGGGAGCGGCGAGTCGGCGGGGTCGTTCATCGTGAAGCCCTGGGCGGCCAGGCGCTCGCTGAGCTGCCCGGCCAGCCCGCGCACGCCCGCGCCATTGAGCACCTGCACCCGGGCAAGCTCAGCGGCGCCCTGGGGGCCAGCCATCAGACGGGTCACCTGGGCCGCCACATCGGCCGGCTCCCAGTAGATATTCGAGCCCTCCTCGGCCACGACGCGCACATCACCGGGGTTGATGCTCAGGGCCAGGATGCGGCTTGTATCGAGCCCCTGGGCCAGGGCCGCCAGGCCGCGCAGTGTCTCGAGGTCGCTGAGCGGCAGGGTCGTACTGACACTGGCCTCGAGGTCACGGGCCAGGTCAGGCAGCAGGGCGGCCTGGCTAAGCAGGCCCCGCGAGCGCACCTCGGCGAGGATCGCCCGCAGCACCTGCTGCTGGCGTGCCGAGCGGTCGAAGTCGCTCGAGCTGTGGCGCGAGCGGGCGTAGCGCAGGGCGGTCGCGCCGTCCATCACCTGGAGCCCGGCGGGGATGAAGATACGCTCGTAGCCGTAGTCATCGGTGGGGTAGGCCGGGTCAAGCAGGGGGCGCTCGACATCGACAGTGACCCCGCCGATGGTATCGACCACGCGCTGGAAGCCGCGAAAGTCGATCTGGGCGATATAGTCGACCTGGAGGCCGAGGAAAGCCTCGACGGTCTCGGCGGCAAGCGCGCCGCCCCCGGACTCGGGGGGCGTGCCCTCGCCATAAAGCTCGGCAGTGTTGTTGAAGCCGTAGGTGTAGGCCGTGTTGATCTTCTGCAGGCCCAGGTGCGGCACCTGCACCATGCTGTCGCGCGGGATCGAGAGCATGCCCGCCCAGCCGCCGGCGGGATCGATATGGACGAGGATGAGCGTATCAGAGCGGACGCCCTCCTCGAGGCTCTCGCGGCGGTCTACGCCGACGAGCAGCACATTAAAGGGCTCGCGCAGGCTGGCCGGCAGATCGGCCGGCGCGACCACGGCGGCCGACTGGGGGCGGCGGGGGTCAGGCCGCTCGAGGGCGCCGAGGGCGCCGCCGGCCCAGCGGATAACGACAGCCAGCAGGAGCAGGGCGGCGAGGGCGGCCACGGCGAAGATGGCCGTGAGGGGAGTGCAGTAGCGCATGCGCCGCCGGGCGGGCCCAGGCAGCACAGGGCCACGGGCCGCGCGGCGGGCGGCCACCCGCTCACGGGCGGTGCGGTAGGGGCGCTTCGGGGCGCTCGGGCTGCTCATCGCTCAGGCATCTTCTCCGTCGGCGCCGCGCGGGTCGGGCGTAGGCCACGTCGGCCCCTCGAAGGGCACCGTTGTGCTCAGGCGGCGCACCCCGCGCTCGTACTCACGGGGCAGCACGGCCAGGGTCAGGATGCTCATGTCGTCGCTCGGCTCGCCCCGGTCGAGGTCGAGAGCACGCCGCAGCACGCTCTCGGTCAGCTCTTGGGCGCTGCGGCCAGCCTGGGCGGGCCAGCCCGAGAGGAAATTGCCGAGCTCGACGTCCTCGCCGAAGCGCTCGCCAGCCCGTAGCAGACCGTCGGTGAAGACGACGACATAGGTGTAGGCGCTCACCGGCAGCTCGGTGATCACCGGCTTGGTCATCGGCTGAAGGCCGATGGGCGTCGAGGGCTCGCTGAATGAGTGGAGCCCGCGCTGGTCGATCATGAAGAAGGGGGCCGGGTTGTTGCGCGACATCAGCAGCTTGCCGCTCTGGAAGTCGACAGAGAGGATGTTCAGCGTGGCGGCCACCTGGCCCATCCTGTAGGTGTAGAGATAATCGTGAACGGCACGGGCGGCGGCGCCATCGCGGGCGCCGTCTTTCAGCAACGAGATCGCCCTCGTGGCAAGCAGGTTGCTCAGAGTCTTGGCCCCGCGGCCGGTGCCCTGCCCGTCAACCAGCACAAACGAGAAGCCCCCTCCGGGGCGCTCGATCATCTCAAGAGTATCACCGCTCTCACCGCTGCCATGGTGGGCTACCTTAGCGACTGCAACCTCTATCTCGAGCATGATGTACCTCGACGTTCCGGTCCAGCCGCGCCAGAGCGGGCGCGTGGTTTGTGGATAGTATAACGCAGATCACGAACGGCGCCCATGCTATAATCGCGCCTGCACTCTGAGAGCCTACGGACCAAGGAGGACGACGATGTCCGATACCCGTATCTTCATGAACTACATCGGCGGCGATTTTGTCGCCAGCAGCACCGGCAAGACCTTCGAGCGCCGCAACCCCGCCGACCAGCGCGACCTGGTCGGCGTCTTCCAGGACAGCGGCGCCGACGATATCAGCGCGGCCGTGGCGGCGGCGAAGGCGGCCTTCCCCGCATGGCGCGCTATGCCCGCCCCTCGCCGCGGCGAGATCCTGCTCAGGGCCGCCCAGCTCCTCCAGGAGCGCAAAGAGCGCTACAGCCACGACCTGACCCGCGAGATGGGCAAGCCCCTCTTCGAGGCCGGCGGCGACATCGTCGAGGCCATCGGCATGGCCCAGTACGCGGGCAGCGAGGGCCGGCGTATGCACGGCGTCACCACTCCCTCCGA
>JAAXUL010000249.1 GCA_013336035.1 Chloroflexales bacterium | reverse complement strand
CAGCACCTCGTGGAGCGCCAGGCGCCCGCCGGGGCGCAACACCCGCCGCGCCTCCCGGAAGAGCCGCCCCTTGTCCGCGATGTTCATCGTACTGTGCTGCGTCCAGACCAGGTCGAACTGTTCATCGGGGTAGGGCGGCTCGGTCGCGCTGCCGTGCTGGAAGGCGATCCGATCCGACAGGCCGCAGCGCGCGGTCAGTAGCTGCCCGGCCACACAGTAGGCTGCGGTGAGATCGAGCACCTCCACCTGGCAGCCGAAGGTGACGGCGAGGAGCCGGGCGGCGCCCCCGACGCCGCCGCCCAGATCGAGCACGCGGGTCGCCGCGGTGAGGCCAGCCCGCTCCGCCAGCTCCAGGGTGGCGACCTTCCCGCGGGTGTGGAACTGGTCGAGCGGCGCCAGATCGTCCGGCGTGAGCCGGCCCTCGGCCTTGCCGGCCGCCACCAGGGCCGCGAGGATCGTCTGCGTCAGGTCATGCGGGCCGTAGTGTGCGGCGATCCGCGCATCGACATCACAAGCGCTCATAGCACCTCCAGCGATGTTGGCAGGGGTGGCCGGATGATACCACCTTGGCGCTCACGCTCAGCCTCCTCGTTTCGTAGCCGTGATGATGAGCGCCGGCATGGCAAAGGCGACGGTGCCATCAGCCTCCGTGAACGGCAGGAGCGCCGGCCCGGCCTCTGCCAGGAGCCGCGCGAACTGCGCCTCGTCGAGCAGGCCACCGAGGGTCCAGACACACGCGCGCTCCGTGAAGACCAGGTCGGCGATCGAGGCGAAGCGCACGGTCCCGTCGTGCTGCGTGACCTGCACGCCAACTACCCCGGCGGTCTCACAGAGGGCGCGCAGCCGCTCCGGATCGCCAAGGGCGAAGGGCGCGCGGAAGGCGTCCGCGACTGGTGGGCCGAACAGCCGGTGGAGGAGCTCGGCGAGCACCGCGTAGCCAGGCGAGCGGTCGAGGGCGCCGCAGACGGCGACGGCCAGGCGCCCGCCGGGCCGCAGCACGCGCCACATCTGGCGCAGCGCGGCCAGCTGATCGGCGAAGAACATGAGCCCGAACTGACTGACGACCGCGTCGAAGCGTGCCTCCGGGAAGGGCAGCGCCTCGGCGCGCCCGGCCTCCCAGGTGACCGCGGCGCCCTTGCGCCGGGCGACCACGAGCATGGCCTCGTTGAGGTCGAGGCCCACGACCGCGCCGCTCTGCCCGACGCGCTCGGCCACGGCGCAGGCCAGCACCCCCGTGCCGCAGGCGACGTCGAGCACCTGCTGGCCCGGCCCGATCCCCGCGGCATCGGCGACCACGGGCGCCCATTGCTGAAACAGCGCAGGAACGAAGCGCTCCTCATAGACCTCGGCGGGCGAGCGCACGTCAGACCGTCGATCACGTGCGACCATCGGACACTCCTTTCTGACACTGGGCGTGTGTCAGGATGAACGACCGCCGCCCAGCAGGGCAACCGCTACCGCTGGTGCTGCACTCTCGTCTCGTGCAGGATCAGGCAGCCTCGGTGGGGCGCTCTCGTTGGCACAGGGCGTCAGGAAGCGCTGCCCAGTCTTCTACGTTCTACGCACTACCTTTGCCCCAGTATGCCGCCTGGCGGGCGGGCCGTCTATGACCGAGGCGCCAGCGGGGTTGACTGCGGCGCCAGGCCTCGCTACGATGATCGCGACCCATCGTGGAGGCGACCGATGGACGTGCTCTCCGATGCCCTGCGCGTGGTCCGGCTGGCCGGGGCCCTCTTCTTCACCGCCCGCTTCACCGCGCCCTGGTCCGCCGTCTCGCCCGCGCGCGAGGGCTACCAGCGCCTGCTCCACACGCGGGCGGACCACCTCACGATCTTCCATCTCATCGTGAGCGGGGGCTGCTGGGCGGCGCGGCCGGGGCAGCCCGCGATCCCCCTCACGCCCGGCGATGTGATCATCTTTCCGCACGCCGATCTGCACCTGCTGCGCAGCCAGGCCGAGGCCCTGCCCGAGGCCGATATCACCGCGCGGGTGCTGGGCTTCCTCCAGTCGGCGCCACCTGACGGGCACCTCCCGCAGCTGGCCGATGGCTGGGGCGGTGTGGCCACCCACTTCCTGTGCGGGTATCTCCAGTGCGACCAGCGCTTCAATCCGCTGCTCGGGGCGCTGCCGCCGACGCTGCTGGTGCGCGTGGGCGCCCGCGCCGAGCCGCTGGAGGCCGCGACCGCGGCGGCGCTGCCCCCCTGGTGCGTGGTGCGGGCGGACGCCGGCGGCTGGCTGGAGACTACGCTCCAGCACACGATTGCCGAGGCGGAGCGCGAGCAGGCGGGCAGCGCCGCGATGCTGCCCCGGCTCACCGAGCTGCTCTTTGTGGAGGTGGTGCGGCGCTATATGCTCCAGCTCCCAGCGGCGGAGACCGGCTGGCTGGCCGGGGTGCGCGACCCGGTGGTCGGCTGCGCCCTCCAGCTGATGCATCGCCAGCCGGAGCGCCCGTGGACGGTCGAGGAGCTGGCCCGGGCCGCCAACCTCTCGCGCTCGGCCCTGGCGCAGCGCTTCAGCGCCCTGTTAGCGAAGCTGGCGCGAAGCGCTATCGGCGAGCCCCCGATGCAGTATCTGCAGGGCTGGCGCATGCAGCTGGCCCAGTCGCTCCTGAGCGTGACGACTCTGAGCATGCGGCAGATCGCCGAGCGCACCGGCTACCACTCGGAGGACGCCTTCAACCGGGCCTTCAAGCGGGCCATCGGCCAGCCGCCGGCGACCTGGCGCCGGCAGCGCCAGGAGGTTCGGACGGTGAACGGCCTCAGCGATGGATGATGTGGCGCACGCGCTGTGACCGGTTTGTGACCGCTATGACGGCGCCAGCCCAATCTCCCCGTGGTAGGCTGATGCTGGTGCAGGCTGGCATATTCACCGTGAGGTTGCTGTGGAGCTCCTTCATACCCAGGCGACCCTTGACGCATTCTTCGCGCGGGTGGCCGTCGCGCCACACCGGGCCCTGCTGCTCGATTATGACGGGACGCTGGCGCCGTTCCGAATCGCGCGCGACCAGGCTTTCCCGTACCCGGGGGTGCGCGAGGTGTTGCACACGCTCCTCGCCGCGGGGCGCACGCGGGTGGTCGTGATCAGCGGGCGGGCCATCGTCGAGCTGGAGCAGCTCCTTGGCATCGCCCCCCTGCCCGAGCTCTGGGGCTCGCACGGCTGGGAGCGCCGGCTGGCTGATGGCACCTATCGCCCGCCTGACCTGGACGTACGGGCCGCGGAAGGCCTGGCCGCCGCGCGCGAGGTGGCGGTCGCGCGCGGCCTCACCCACGCCCTGGAGCCAAAGCCGGCCGGCCTGGCGCTCCATTGGCGCGGTCTAGCGCCCACCGCGGTCGCGGCGCTCCGCGCGGAGATCGGCGAGCTCTGGACGCCCATCACGCTGCGCCATAACCTGGCGGTGCACCCATTCGATGGGGGGCTGGAGCTGCGGGCTCCTGGGCGTGATAAAGGCACGGCGGCGCGAACCTTGCTCGCCGAGCTCGCAGCCGACACGGCCCTGGCCTATCTCGGCGACGATCTGACGGATGAGGATGCCTTCCGGGCCATCGATGGGCGGGGCCTCCGCGTGCTGGTGCGGCCCGAGCTGCGACCCACCGCCGCCGACATCTGGCTCTGCCCGCCCGACGATCTGCTCGCCTTTCTGCGCCGCTGGGCGCAGCTCGACGCGCCTGCCGTGCCTACCGCGCACACGGACGCCGAGGGGGAGGAGGCCTCATGCCCGACCAACCCACGCGTCGCCTGATCACGGTCTCGAACCGGCTGCCCATAGTGCTGCGCCGCGCGCCCGATCACCCGGGCGGCTGGCGCGCCGAGGGCGGGGCGGGCGGCCTGGTCAGCGCCCTGACGCCGGTGCTCCGCGCCCGCGGCGGCGAGTGGATTGGCTGGGCCGGCACCGTCGAGGAGGATGCGGTCGACCTGGACCAGACGCTCGCAGTGCTCAGCGCGGAGATCGGCTTCACCCTCACCCCGGTTGCGCTGACCGCCGACCAGCGCGACAAGTTCTACCTTGGCTTCTCCAACGAGGTCATCTGGCCGCTCTTTCACGACCTCCAGTCGCGGGCGAACTTCGCCCCCAGCTACTTCGCGGCCTACGAGGAGGTCAACCGCCGCTTCGCCGCCGTGATCGCCCGGCGCGCCGACCCCGACGACCTGGTCTGGGTCCACGACTACCACCTGATCAACACCGCGCAGGAGCTGCGCAGCCTCGGCGTGACCAGCAGCCTGATCTTCTTCCTGCACATCCCCTTCCCGCCGCCCGACATCTTTCTCAAGCTCCCCTGGCGGGCGCCGATCTTCGCCGGGATGCTCGCCTATGACCTGCTCGGCTTCCTGACCGCCCGCGACCGCGACAACTTCATCGCCTGTGCCCAGCAGATCCTGGCGAGTGAGCTCGTCGTCGAGAGCTGGGACGACCTGCTGATCCTGACGGTTGATGGGCGCCAGGTGCGGCTCGGAGTCTTCCCGATCGGCATTGACGCGGCGAGCTTCGAGCGCGCCGCGGCGACCCGTGAGACAACGGATCTGACCCGCCAGCTGCGCATGGCCGTGGATGGCCAGCAGATCATCCTGGGGGTGGACCGGCTCGACTACACCAAGGGCATCGAACAGCGCCTGGAGGCCTTCCGCCACGCCCTGCAGCGCCACCCCGAGCTGCGGCACCGGGTTACCCTGGTGCAGATCGCCGTGCCAAGCCGGACGGATATCCCCGAGTATCGCAATCTCAAGCAGCGGATCGAGGGCCTGGTTGGGGAGATCAACGGCGAGTTCACCCACCTGGGCTGGGTCCCCATCCAGTACATCTACCGCTCGCTGCCCTTCACCGAGCTGCTGGCCCACTTCCGCGCCGCCGACGTGGCCCTGATCACGCCGCTGAAGGATGGGATGAATCTGGTGGCGAAGGAGTACTGCGCCGCGCACCTGGACCAGCAGGGCGTGCTGATCCTGAGCGAGTTCGCCGGTGCGGCGGCACAACTGGGGGCACACGCGTTGACGGTCAACCCGTATGATATTGACGGGGTCGCCGATGCGATCTCCGAGGGCTGCCGGATGCCGCTCATCGAGCGCGTCGCACGGATGGCGGCGCTCCGCGAGTCGGTGCGCACCCACGACGTGTTCTGGTGGGCCGACAGTGTGTTACGCGCTGGCGCGCTTCCGGTGCCCGGGACGCTGGCCACGACGCTGGACGAAGGGGAGTGATCCCTGTATGAAGCATCCGCAGCCGCTCACGCGCCTCCGCGTGCAGCTCCTCTGGGCGGCGCTGCTACCGGTGCTGCTGGTGAGCGTGCTGCTCACCTGGCCCGTGGTGGAGCTGCGCCGCAGCCAGCTGCTGGAGCAGGCGCGGATGCGCACCCTCCAGGCGGGGCGCTCCTCCGAGCTGCTGATCGCCGAGCGCCTGGGCTTCGCCGAGCTGCTCGCCAGCCTGCTCGCCGACCGGCCCGCCCTCACCCGCGCGCTGGCCGCAGGCGATCGTGACGGGGTGACCGCCTTTGTGCGCGAGACCCGCGGCACCACCCTCTTCGATCTCGTGACGGTCGTCGGCCCACAGGGCGGTATCGTCGCGCAGGATGGGGCGGCTGAGCTGTGGCGGCCCGACGGCGATCCCGAGCGGGCGTCCTGGGTCTGGGGGCGCCCAGGGGTTGGATTGGTCGCACAGGTCGCGACCCCCATTCTCATCGACGGCGCACGCCAGGGCACGCTGATCGGGGCCTTCGCCCTCGGCGAGTCCTTCGTCAGCGCCGCCCGCCAGCGCACCGGCCTCGACCAGGGGCTCCTGGTCGGCGAGCAGCTCGTGGCGAGTAGCCTCTCACATCGTCTTACCGCCGGCGCAGGCCGGCTCTTCCCCGCTGATGCTCAGGCGGGGAGCGGAGGAACGACCGCGCGTGAGACGACCATCGGCGGCGTGCCCTACCTGGTCCACTATCAGCCAGTCCACTCCCACGCCGATGAGCAGCTTGCCACCATCGAGCTGCTTCTCCCCCTCGCGCCTGTCCGCGCAGCCCAGCGCCAGACCACTCTGGCGATCTTCGGCGGCGTCCTCCTCGCCATTGGCATCGCGGCCCTGCTCAGCTGGCTCCTCGCCCGCCGCATCACTGGCTCGATTCGCACCCTGAGCAATGTCGCCAGGCGAATCGGCGCTGGCGACCTTACCGCGCCGGTGCAGGTAGACGGTGCGGCCGAGATTGTCCACTTGAGTACGGCGGTGGACCAGATGCGCCAGCAGCTTGCGGCAAGTCACGCGGCCCTGGCCGCCGAGACGGCCCGCTATCTGAGCATCCTGGAGACAACCGACGAGGCGATCCTTGTGCTTGATGCAGACGGGCGTGTGACCCTAGCCAACCGGGGCGCCGAGGCCTTGCTCGGCTGCGCGCGAACCCGGGTTGCCGGCGTGCTCCTGTCCGAGGTGGTGACGCTCCACGGGGGCGCTCCCCTGACTCTGGCCGACATCCCACCTGTCGGCAGCGTGCACCTGGCCATCCAGACCGCCGATGGTGGCATACGTACGGTGGCGGCGACCCGCGCCGCCGTGCTGACCGACGCCGAGGCCGCACGGGGTGAGCAGCTGGTGGTCTTGCGCGATGTGAGTGAGACCGTGGCCCTGAGCCAGCTGAAAGACGCCTTTCTCGCCAACGTCACCCACGAGTTCCGCACGCCGCTGGCGGCTCTGATCGCCTCGCTGGAGCTGCTGCGCAACGAGCACGGCGACCTCTCGCCCGCCGAGCAACAGCCGCTGCTGGAGGCGGTCCACGTCGGCGTGCGCCGCCTGGACACCCTGGTGCAGAACCTGCTCGACAGCGCCAGCATCCAGGCCGGGTACTTCCGGGTCGTGCCGGAGGTGACCTGGCTGGCCCCCCTCATCGACGAGGCAGTCGAGCTGATGCTGCCCCTGGTGCGCCAGCGCGCCCAGACGATCCGCGTGGTGCTGGCCCCGGAGCTGCCACCCATCCTGGCCGACGACCGGCGGATCGTGCAGGTGCTAGTCAATCTGCTCTCCAACGCCAGCAAGTTCGGCCCCCGTGGCGACACCATCGTCCTCGCCGCGCAGGCTCGGCAGGGCCAGATGATCGTCGCGGTAAGCGACCACGGCCCCGGCATTCTCGGCAGCCGAGGGGACGCCCTCTTCGAGCGCTTCCTGCGACCTGGCGGCCAAACGCACGGCGCGCAGGGGGCCGGGCTCGGCCTGGCCATCGTCAAGGCGATTGTCGAGCGCCATGGGGGGGCCATTACGGTGGACACGGACGCGGAGGCGGGCACCACATTCCGCTTCACACTCCAGGTGTCGGCGATCGTGAGACCGCTCCAAAACGAACACGTCTATGAACATTCTGCTGGTTGATGATGATACGACCCTGGCCGAGGTGACGGCCTTTGCCCTGCGCCGCGCGGGCTTCACCGTCACCCTTGCCACGGATGGCGCCCATGCGCTCGAGCTCTGGGAGCGTGAGCCGCCCGACTTGCTCATCCTTGATATTCAGCTGCCCGGGATTGATGGCCTGAGCCTCTGCCGGATCATCCGGCAGCGCAGCGCAGTCCCGATTATCATGCTGACGGTGCGCGACAGCGATGAGGACGTGGTCCACGGGCTGGAGCTTGGGGCTGACGACTACCTGACCAAGCCGTTCAGCCCGAAGCAGCTGATCGCCCGGGCCCGGGCGGTGCTCCGGCGCAGCCATAGCGTACCGACGCCCACCCGGTTGAGCGTGGGCGATCTGATGCTCGATACGGCCGAACAGGTGGTGCAGACCACCCAGGGCCCAGTGCACCTCACGAGCCTGGAGTTCCGGCTGCTGCACTACCTGCTGCTCCACCCCGGCCAGGTGGTGCCGACCGAGGCGATCCTGCTCCACGTCTGGGGCTACGCCGACAGCAGCGACCGGGCGCTTCTCAAGCAGCTGGTCTACCGGCTGCGCCAGAAGCTGGCATCGGCTGAAGGTGGGCAGCCTGAGATCGAGACGGTGGCGGGAGTCGGCTATCGGCTCGGGGCCAGTGCGCAGGGTGATGCGATCAGGGCTGACAGACAGTCGGTGACCGATGGGTAATGGGCCCGCATCAACGACGAGCCCATCATCAACCCTGCGTGTCACGCAGCGCACCGAGTGCGCGGTATGCCGCGAGCGGTGTGGTCAGGCTGGACTCGGGGCCTTCCAGCGCGGCCACGACAGGCGCAAGGGCCGTGGCGTAGGGCCCGCCGAGCTGGGCGCGGAGCACGTGATGCGCGCCCGCACGCAGGTTACCCTCGCTCCAGGATGCGTGTTCCAGGGTCTGGAGGAGCGGGATCAGCCCGGATTCCCGGAGCGCAATCAGCCCCACAGCCGCCAGCCAGCGCACATCGTAGCGCACGTCTTCCAGGGCGGCAATGAGCGCCGGCGCGGCCCGCGGGTCGGCAATCTCGCCAAGGGCCTTCGCGGCCTCCCAGCGAAGCTCGTGGCGCGGGCTTTGGAGCGCAGCAATCAGCTGGTCTACGGCGGGCGTGCCCATCGCGACTAGGGTCTGGCGAGCCTGGTCGCGGACCACTGCATCGTGGGAGGCGAGGGCGGAGACCAGGGGATGCAGCTCGGCCATGGTTAGTGTGGCAGGCTCATCGCCCTGCTCCGTCGTCGGAATCTTCGCGTCCATACGATCCTCCTCTCAACGTCATGAGGTCGGAACGCCTCGAACATGCCTGATGGGCGCACGACGACTGCCTACATAGTGGCAAGCTTTGCGCATCCTGCTCCAGCGTACCACCGCTCTGCTGCTATGTCGGCCCTCCGCAGTCACAAAGCGGTCACAGAGAATGCTCGGGCGGTAGACCGCGGGCCACGACGCTGGTCAGCTCGTGCTCGAGCAGAGCAAGCGGGGCCGCAAGCCGCGCCGGGGGCTGGGCATGGGCTGCCCAGAGCTGGAGGGCGAGTTCCACACCCGGCACGTGGAGCTGCTGGAGCTGCGGCGCCAGCGGATGGCCCGCCCGCAGCAGCCGCGCCGGCAACAGGCCGACGCCCACTCCCTGGGCGACCAGCGCCGCCTGGATGGTGTGCCCCTCCAGCTCCGCCGCGACGTGGAGCCGCAGGTCACGCCGGCGGGCGACCGCCTCCAGGAGCACCCGCCCGCCCTCGCCCTCCGGGCCAAGCACCCAGGGCTGGCGCGCCAGGGTCGCCAGATCCACCTCGGCGTCCGGCCCGCCCCGCTGCGACCCGACGAGGACCCGGCGCTCCACCCCAAGCGGGCGGGTCTCCAGCCCCGCGGGCGGCGGGGCGTCCAGCGGGAGCTGGACCACTGCGAGATCGAGCACGCCAACCCGCAGCTGGTGCAGCAGCTGCGGGGTCCACGCCGTCTGCACGTGGAGCGCGACGCCAGGGTAGCGCTGCCGCAAGGTGGCCAGCGAGCCCGGCCCGAG
>JAAXUL010000968.1 GCA_013336035.1 Chloroflexales bacterium | reverse complement strand
CGCGGCGCGGATCTCGGTGGCCACGGCGCGCTCGGCGTCAGTGGTGACCCGGTCGGCGGCGAGCAGCCGGTCGATGGCCGCGAAGGCCAGGGCCTTATCACCCGGCCCGCGCATAGCGGCGGCCAGCTCCTCGACCAGGCGCCGCCGCTCGTCGGGGGCGACCGGCGAGTAGAGGTAGATGTCGAGCTCGGCCCAGTCCTGCATCGTCAGAGCCATCTCGCCGCTACCGACGGTCTGGCCTAGCTCGGCCAGCAGGTTCTTGAGGCTGTTGACCTCGTCGTTGGCCAGCTCGCCGTCGGCCCAGGCGGCGGCGATGATCACTTTGGCGAGGGCAATCGCGAGCGGGTGCTTTGCCATACAACTCCCTGTGGGCTTCCCCGCCGTCAGGCGGTCTTCACGGCGGCGGCGGCCGCCAGATCCAGCTCGTCGATGCTCTGCTTGCGCATAAGGAATTTCTGGATCTTGCCGGTGACGGTCATGGGGAAGTCATCGACGAACTTGACGTAACGGGGAATCTTGAAATGGGCAATCTGGCCCTTGCAGAAGGCCCGGATCTCCTCCTCGCTGGCGCTCTCGCCCGGCTTGAGCCTGACCCAGGCCATGATCTCCTCGCCGTACTTGAGGTCGGGCACGCCGATCACCTGCACGTCAGAGACCTTCGGGTGGCTGTAGAGGAACTCCTCGATCTCGCGCGGGTAGATATTCTCGCCACCGCGGATGATCATATCTTTGATCCGGCCGACGATATTGAGATAGCCCTCATCGTCCATCGTGGCGAGGTCGCCGGTGTGCATCCAGCTGGCGGCATCGATCGCCTTGCTGGTGGCGTCCGGGTTGTCCCAGTAGCAGAGCATCACGCTATAGCCGCGGGTGCAGAGCTCGCCGGTCTCGCCGCGGGGCACAAGCTTGCCGCTGGACGGGTCAACGATCTTCACCTCGACATGGGGGTGAACCTGGCCGACCGTGCCGACCTGCTTGGCGAGTGGGGCGCCTATGCGGGTCTGCGTGCTGACCGGGCTGGTCTCGGTCATGCCGTAGCAGATCTCAACCTCGCGCATGTTCATCATCGACTGGACCTTCTTCATCACCTCGACGGGGCAGGGCGAGCCGGCCATCACGCCGGTGCGCAGGTTGCCGAGGTCGAAGCGGCTGAACTCGGGGTGGTCGAGCTCGGCGATGAACATAGTCGGCACGCCGTAGAGCGCGGTGGCCCGCTCCTCCTCGACTGTCTGGAGCACGGCCAGGGGGTCGAAGCCCTCGCTGGGGTAGATCATGGTGGCGCCGTGGGTGACGCAGCCCAAGTTGGCCATAACCATGCCGAAGCAGTGGTAGAGCGGTACGGGGATCACCAGGCGGTCCTGGTCGGTGAAGCGCATCAGCTCGGCGACGAAGTAGCCATTGTTGAGGATGTTATGGTGGCTGAGCGTGGCGCCCTTGGGGTAGCCGGTGGTGCCGGAGGTATACTGGATATTGATCGCATCGTCGAACTGCTGCTCGGCCTGGCGGGCGGCCAGCTCCTCGGGGCGCACTTTCGCGGCGGCGGCCATCAGCTCGGCCCATGTGAACATACCGGGCGAGGCCTGATCGCCCATGCGGATCACCGTGCGTAGCGCGGGCAGCTTCGCGGCGGGCAGCTCGCCGGGGCGGGCCGTGCGCAGCTCGGGGGCCAGCTCGTAGAGCATTGCTGTGTAGTCGGCGCTGCGGAACTGCGGCGAGATGATCACCATACTGCAGCCCGACTGGTTGAGGGCGTACTCGATCTCGTGCAGGCGGTACGACGGGTTGAGGTTGACCAGGATCGCGCCGATCTTGGCCGTGGCGAACTGGGTGATCGTCCACTCGGCGCGGTTGGGCGCCCAGATGCCGATGCGCTCGCTCTTGCCCAGGCCGAGGGCCATCAGCCCGCGGGCGCAGCGGTCCACCTCGTCTTTCAGCTGGGCGTAGGTGTAGCGCAGGCCCTGCTGGCGGCAGACCAGGGCCTCGTTGTCGGGGAAGCGAGCGACAGTCTGGTCGAACATATCGCCGATCGTCTCGCCGATGAGGGGCTTGTCGCTCGGCCCACTAACATAGCTCCAGCGCTTGGTCTCCATAATGCTCCTCCGGTGAGCGATATGATTGGTTTGCCGCCCTGGGAGCTATAGTCTACCAGATTTTCCCAGGGCGGCGGCCACCCCTACCACCCCCCACCGCCGCCGCCGCCGCCAAAGCTACCGCCGCCGCCGCCGCCGCCGAAGCTGCCGCCGCCGCCGCCGAAGCTGCCCCAGCTGGACCCCGAGCCGCCGCTGCTGCCGCTATGGCCGCCGCTCCAGCCACCGCTGCCGCCCCAGCCACCGCCCATAATGATCACAGGGCCCACCCCGCCGCCAGGGGGCCGATGCAGCCGGTTGCGGATGTCCTCTGACACATCGCGGGCTGTCTGGGCGATGGCGCGGGCCTCGTCGGTGGTGCGGGTCAGGTTCGCCTCGCCGGTGATCGGCATGCGGATGCGGTCAAAGGCCGCCCTGGCCTGGGCCAGGCGCTGCCGCTCATCGCCCTTCGCCCGCCCGCCGGCCTGGGCCAGCAGCGACTCGGCCTGCTCGAGGGTGGCGCGCGCCGTGGCTAGCTCGCCGTTCAGGTCGGCCCGCAGCTTCTCGAGGCGCTGCGCATCGTCGTAGGCGGCCTTGTAGACCTGCGTGCTCTCGGACTGGAGGGCTGTGTAGGCGGCTAGGGTCTGCTCAAGGGCCTTGCGCCGCTCCTCCTCAGCCAGCTGGGCGGCGCGGCCGTCGAGGGTCTGGGCCTGATCGAAGCGCTGCACGAGGCCCTTCACGGCCCCCAGCGTGGCGGGGGTGATGTCCTCGCCGCGCAGGTTGACGAACTTGGCGATCTTGTTGACCTCGCCGCTCGCCAGGGGGCGCAGCTTCTCGATCTGCTGGCGCAGCTTCGCCATGGCCTCGGCCTCGTCGCGGGCGCCGGCCAGGGCCGCGTCGGCGAGCTGATCCGCGGCTGTGGCGGCCGCGGCCAGCCTGAGCCAGTCGGGCTTCTGCTGGCCGGCCTCCTCGCGGGCGGCGGCCAGCTGCTTAGAGGCTTCGTGCAGCTTGAGCTCGGGCTCTTTGCCAACATCGGGGTCGTTGGCCTGCACGAACTCGAGGCCGGCGGCCAGGCTGCGCTCGGCCTCGTCGAGCAGGCCGCGCGCCGAGTCGCGGGCCGCCTCGAGATCCCTCAGGCGGGCGATGATCGTGTCGATCAGCTGGTCGACGTAGTCAAGCTCCTGGGTGGCGGCGTCGAGGTGCTCCTTCGCCGCGTAGAACTCCTGGGCCTCCATCGTATTGCCCTGGCTGGCCAGCTCCCAGCGGCGCTGGGCCCGGTCGGCGGCGGCCTGCGACTCGCTGCCGTTGCCCCTGATGTCGCTCCAGGTGCTCTCGGCGAACTCGTCCACGATGTCGAA
>JAAXUL010000967.1 GCA_013336035.1 Chloroflexales bacterium | reverse complement strand
GTAGCGCCACGTCGGACCAGGCCCGTGGCTGCTCGCCCTCGGCGATCACCAGGACGCCGCCCGGGGCGCTGAAGGCCAGGCGGCTCAGGCTCTGGGCCAGATGCCCGAGGGTCGCGGGCGTATAGCAGCCGGCGACAACCTCGGGGCTGGCAGACTCTAGCCTGCCCAGGAATGTGCGGATCGGGTATGGCACTGCGCTGCTCCTCCCAAGTATGCGGCGCGCTATGCTCTGGGCCGCGCAGCATACATCTCCTCACGGCTGTCTACTCATATCGTAGGGCCACCAGCGGGTCGAGGCGGGCGGCCCGCGCCGCCGGGTAGAGGCCGGCCACGATGCCGACCAGGGTTGCGAAGCCGAGGGCGGCCAGAGCCAACCACCAGGGCGTTACGAAGAAGGTCGCGTTGATTGGCAGCCCCTCGCGCTCGATGTACCAGGCGATCACCCTGTTGAGCAGGATGCCCACCAGCCACCCGCCGACGATGCCCAGGGCCCCGCCCAGGAGCCCGATCAGCCCGGCCTCGATCATGAACAGGCCCCTGATGTCGCCCCGCGAGGCGCCGATGGCCTTCAGGGTGCCAATCTCGCGGGTGCGCTCGTAGATGGCCATGATCATCGTGTTGACGATGCCGAGGCTGGCCACGAACAGGGCCAGGCCGCCCACCGAGGCCAGCATCACATTGATCACCGCGAAGACCCGGTTGGCCTGCTCGAGGATCAGCTCGAGGGACTGCACGCGGTAGCCCGCTTCGCGCATGCTGCGCACCAGCTGGGCCGCCGCGGCCACATCGACGCCGCGCACCACGGCCAGGTCGTAGCCCTGGGTCGCGAGGTAGCTCGGCGTGTTGAACCACCATGACTTCATCGCCGCCATGTCCGCCGCCGAGGCCTGGACCTCGTTCTGCTCGAGGTCGCTAACCCCGGCCACGCTCAGAGGGAAGCGCTGGCTCTCGCCGCGGGGGCTGCGCAGCACGATCGCCAGCTCGCGGCCGGCCAGGTCCTCGGCGCGCACGCCGCGGGGCAGCGCGCCAGCGGCCACCACCATCCGGCCCGGGTCCTCGACCGGGGTGATATCGCCCGCGATGGCCGTCGGCGCGGCCCGGAATGGGTTCGCAAAGACCCCCAGGCCTGTGACGTCGACGGGGGTCAGCTGCCCGTCAGGCAGCTCGAGCAGGGTGGTCACGCCGTCGAGGGTGATCTGGGCCGACACGCCCTCGACCTCCGGCAGAGCCTCCCAGCCCGCCACCACCTCGGGCGTGATCGGGCTCGAGCGCTGGGGCGTGCCGAACTGGTTGAAGAAGTCGTCGCCCTGGCGCTCGCCCGGGCGCACGAACACGTTCTCGAGGCCCAGGGCCGCGAACTGGGCCCGGATCTCGTTCTGCACCCCGACCCCGAGCGAGACCATGGTCACGATGGTCAGGATGCCGACGATCACGCCCGTCGAGGTTAGCACGGTGCGGACCTTGCGCCGCCCCAGGTTCTCGAGGGCGGTGCGCAATAGATCAGAAAACTGCATAGTCAAGCTCTTGCTCGTTACGGGTTTGTCACTCGCGCGTCGACATAATCGTAGCTGAAGTTTCCAGCGATGTCGCGCACCAGGAAGCCCATAACATAGTCGCCGCCGATCGTCGGGGCGTGGCGCGCCGTCAAGGGCGCCTGGCCGAAGGTGATGCTCTGGCCCTCGACAGCCGCCGGCTTGAGGCTAGTGCCCGTGTCGGTGTAGCTGCGCAGGTAGGCGGTGAAGCGGTCGCCCGCGGCGGGCGCCAGCTCGTAGGGCTGGGGCTCTTGCTTGCCGTCGCTCTTGGGGAAGCCCCAGATCCGGGCGAGGGTGCCCCGGCCCTCTCTGACGGTGAAGATCAGGCCCGCGTCGGTCTGCTCGCCCGTGGCCCGTGAGGTATAGACGCCCTCGACCCCGTAGAAATCAGTGCCGTACTTGATCGGGCCAAGCAGAACCTCAATCTCCTCGCTGCCGTTGCTGACGTACCAGCTGGTCGCGTCCCACGCGCGGCTCAGCTTGTGCAGCCCGGCCTCCCAGCTGGGTATATCGCCGCTGCCGGGCTCGGCGCCGGGCGGGTAGAAGTAGTCGATCGTGATCAGGTCGACCGTGTCGCGGGCGGCGTTGGGGACGCCGACGAACCAGAAGACGTAGGCGATGTCCTGGCCGGCGAGGCTGGCGGTCATCGTCACCGGGCTGCTCACGCTCACCGTGTCGGCGCTGACCCGCAGGCCGCTGATCGTCGGCTTGGTGACCGCGGTCTCGCCGGCGCTGTGGAAGGCCCTGAGGAAGTCTGCCCAGCGGGTCAGGCGGGGCAGGGGCGAGCCGCGCTCGTACTCGTCGAGGTACAGCTCCTTGACCTGGGGGAAGTAGATCGAGATGCCGCTGCTGTCGCTGTGGTATGAGCCGGCGCCGTTGGCGAGGCGGGCCTGGCCGATCATGCTGTCGAGGGCCTCGGCGGCGCCGGCCACCTGGCCCACCGCGCCCTGCTGGGGCAGCAGCCGCGCGAAGTGGCCCAGGTCTACGGCGTTAAACTCCTCGGCGTTCGTCGGCGCGTAGACGCTCACGAACGAGCGGGCCTGGGCGATGGCAGAGTAGCCCGGGCCTATACCGTCGAGCATCGCGCCAGTCAGCTCATCGAGGCGCTGGACGACCTGGCCCACCTGGGTCAGGTCAAAGGCCGAGAGGGTCACGTCATCGACGTCGCTGCCCTCGTACGAGCTGATATAGCTCTCTACGATCACCGGCGCGATGGCGTAGGCGTCCTGCCCGGGGTCGCCGGCGAGGGCGCCGAGCCAGGTGTCCCAGGCCCAGCCCTGGTTGGGCTCCATCTCGGCCGAGGCCACGACAACCAGGCCGTAGGGCTCGACGGCCTTGAAGACGTCGAGCTGGGCCATCAGGCAGGCGTCGAAGCCGAGCAGGTCGATGCTGCCGAAGGCGCTGCGCTCGCGGGCCGTCTCGAGCGCCGCGCTCAGCTCGGGCAGCGAGAGGGCGTCGCCGTCGCTGTCGTCGCTGGCGATGCCGAGCCACGAGGCCCCGTGGTCCCAGATGATCAGAGCGTAGCGCTCGGCGGGGTAGGCGCCGACGCCCCACTCGATGAAGTCGGCGAGGGTGCCCTGGTCGCCCATATTCAGCTCGCCCAGGTCCTCCAGGGCGACGTCCGCGGTGGGCTCTATGCCGCGCTCGACCAGGAAGCGCTTTGTGCCGCCCCAGTCGCCGGCAGAGCGGTCGTCCCAGGCCTCGGGCGAGCTGATCCGGTCGAGCTGGACGACGATCTTCAGATCGTCGGACGAGCCGACCGCGGCCATCTCGCGCAGATCGGCGAGGGCGTCGGGCTCGAGGTTATTGTCGCCGTCGAGGTAGACCAGGACGGTCCATCTGGCGGCGCCGGCGGGCGCCGGCACGCGCGTGGGCGCGGGCCCCGAGCCAGCCG
>JAAXUL010000966.1 GCA_013336035.1 Chloroflexales bacterium | reverse complement strand
TGCGGGGCGCGCCGGGCGCCCGGCGCGTGAGCGCAAACCACACCCCCTCCGCGGCCTGACCCCAGGCCAGCACGCTGGGAATAGACAGACCCGGCGCGGTGAAGTGGGCCGCGGCGTAGGCGTCCTTGACAAAGCTGTCACCGAACGGGCTCAGGCGCAGGATGAGCGGCGTGCCCGCGTGTTCAAGCTCGTAAACCCGTGCGGTTCCTCCGCCGGGATGCAGACGCAGCGGCCCATCCCATCCTGGTAGGATAGGGGTGAGCAGGGTGCGGAGGGTTTCGTCTGGGAGCAGGGGCGCCAGAGAAGCCATACGGAGCCTTGGGCAGAAGATCAGGGGAAGGGCACGACCGTCGTGGTCTGATGAGCGCACGCCAGCACTGGCTTGTCCCTGAGAGCTGATGTTCCTTGCGACAGTATAGGCGACGAGCAGGTGGAGGTGCGTCTCCCAGAAGGCTGATGTTCCCGAACCATCCCACCCGATTCGTTCAGGAAGGTTGTATGGGTCGGGAAGGGCGACTACACCCTGGAGGCTTGCACGAGCAAGCGCGCAGGCCCCGGCTACGATCATCAACATAACAAGCGAGATTCATCTGCCAGCGCACAGACGAGGTGCTTATGAGCGACGCACGCGTGCTTCCCTCACCAGACCAACGCTATCACCTGGTGCTGATCAACCATGAGATGCGGATGTCGCACTGGGTCACGGAGGCGACGCTGTGGCAGCGCGACCCATCACGGTTGCTCCTCCAGCTTGGCGATGGGCTGTGGAGCTGCGAGGAGGCTGCGTGGAGCGCCGATAGCCGTCGGGTGACCGTGAGACTGCGGCGCTATCCGGGCGATACACCTGAGATCGTGCTCGACCTCTATCCCGAGCAGCAGATCGTGATCCCCCATCCGCCGGCTGAGGTCCAGCCACGCCCGTTTGCCCAGCTCACCACGTTCTTAGCCCGGTAATATGCGCGTGCTCGCTCCCTAGCCCAGTGAGCGACGACTCTGTGACAACCGGGCTGTACGCAACCTAAGAGCGGCAGGGCTCCCCGAGCCGGGCCTGATCGGCGTGGAGGATGGCGCGCTGGCCGCTGTGGGGCACCACCTCGACCGCTGAAGCCTCATCATGAGGGAGGAGGTGGCGCCAACCCCTCCCTCGCGACCAGACCGATGGGCGCTGCCTCCTCGTCATCCACGAGCGTTCGCTGGAAGCGGCACAGCGTGCGGCCCCAAGCGCCTGTCCGACCGGCGTGAAACGCTCACGTCGCTGCCGCACGCTGCCGGGCTGCCTCCATCAGCTCCTCCCGCTCGTTCGGATTGGGGATGGCGACCCTGATGGTGAGGGTGTGGGCGGGGGCGTCGGGGGGCTGAATGTCAAGCTTGAGCTGCTCCTGGTAGAACGACTCCCAGGTTGGGAAGCGCTCGGCGTCCAACGCGATCGCCTGGTGCACCTCGACCGGGATCTCCTCGGCGGGGAGCTGCTTAGGGCTTGTCAAAAAATAACTTCCCGGTCTTCCATCACAGGCGCTGCGGCGCCAGGGTCGATACGCGGGCGGATGGTGTAGTTCCAGACAGGGCAAACCGTATGGCGAGTCAGATGGAGGGCGTCCATGGCAGCGTCTGAGACCCGATGGCCCGTCTCATAGTGACCTTCCAAGCGCGATGCTTCTACCTGGAGGCCGGTCGTCGTGGTGGTGCCCCGGATATACCCGAGCATGACCTCCCACGTCCGAAGCGGTTTGCCAGCCCAGTTAAGGCTGATGTGGCTGAACAAGCGATGCTCAATCGGGTTCCATTTCGAGCAGCCCGTCGGATAATGATAGACTGTAACGGTTAGACCCAGCCGATCACTCAGCTGCACCTGAAGTTGCTCTTTCCACAAGCGCGGGCGACAGCCATTCGAGCCACCGGCATCGGCCAGGATCAGGAGGTGCTCGGCGTGGGGAAAGATGTGCCGTCCCCGTTGCTCCCACCAACGTGCAATCGCATCCACGGCAAACTGGGGCGTATCACCCGACGAGCCCACATACACCGTCCCGTGATTATGAATCAGGTCATAGATGCCGTAGGGAACCGCCCGCCCATCAGCATCTTGGGGGAAATCATGGCTGTTGACCGTCTCGGCGACCAGCCCCCAGGCTTGACCCGCATTCTTGAAATTGCCGATCAGCTCTTTCTTCTTGGTATCCACACTGATGACCGGCAAGCCTGCCGCCACAAAGGCGTTGCGCAGCTCCGTCAGGTAGGTGAACTGGGTATCGCGCTCGGCATGATCCGGGCGGGCCTCCACCTTCTTGGCATTCACGTGCAAGGCATAGTCCAGTTCGGACAGCAAGCGCCCCACTGTGGGCGGGCTGATCGGATGGCCCGCCGCGCTCAGCCGGGCACTCAACGAGCGCAAGCTACTGCGCACCCATTTCTGTTCGCTCAGCGGATCACCCGCAGTCTCGGGTTCCACCAAGGCCTGCAATGCGGTCAGGATTTCGGGGTCTTTTTTTCGATCCGCGGGCGTCCCCCACCGGGCTGGCGTACGCGCGTGGGCGGATGCTCGGCCAGCGACGTGGCGAGTTCTGCGCGTCCCCGGCGGATCGTTTGCGCATCCATGCCCGTAATCTGGGACAAGAGCTGATCACCGCCGTGACCGATCCGATCAGCCTCGATGGCCACATACCAGCGCCGCTGGGCTTCATCCAGCCGGCTGAGCAAGAGATTGATCTGCTGATGCCATATGCGATCCGGATGCTCCTCACCCGCTTGACAGCGCGGGCACTGGCAGATGGGCACATCCAAGGAGGCCATAGGCGTTTCCTTCTCCGCAGCGGCGCATCGTATGACGGTAGTGTACACCCATCATTGGCCCTCGGAGCGTCGGCCATCCCAAAGCGGGAAGTTGTTTTTTAACAGGCCCTTAGCGGCCTCCGTGGGCCTGCCGGACAAGAGGGTCAGGCCCTCCTCGACCAGCCAGGCGACCGCGACCTCCCAGCTCGTGTCCTGCCACGGCGAGACAGTGAATGCCCCCAGGGGGTCTTCGCCGTGCTCGGCCACCCAGACGCTGTACGCATGCCAGCCCTCGTCAGCGCGCTGCTGGAGCCCCGCGCCGGTCTCCTCCTGGTCCCAGGCGGCGAACGCGGGGTCACTCAGCTCCATCTCGTCGCTGCGCGCCCACGCCCCGTCGTACGACCAGAGGATCTTGGAGGGCGTGCCGTCGCGAGCAACCTCGTAGCCGCTCACATAGGCGGTCTTCGCCCAGGTGGGCTGCCCCTTCACCGAGGAGCGTGCCGGCACCCAGGTGGCGTGCTCGGTGCTCGTAGGCTCCAGCATCCAGCGCTTGCGGGCGCGCAAACAGGCGGCAATCTCCTCACGCCAGGGGTGCAGCTCCTCGGGCAGTTCCTCCAGGCTGGAAGCGTTGTCAGCGACGTAAGCTTGATCCATGATGACACC
>JAAXUL010000248.1 GCA_013336035.1 Chloroflexales bacterium | reverse complement strand
CCGCCCTGGTGCTCTGCCACTATGATACGGTGTGGCCGGCGGGCACCCTGGCCGCGCGCCCGCCGCGCGTCGAGGGCGACACCGCCTATGGGCCCGGCCTCTACGACATGAAGGTGAGCATCGCGATGGTCGAGCTGGCCCTGCGCGCCGTGGGCGAGCTTGGGCTGACACTGCCCAGGCCGGTGACCCTGCTCTTCACATCGGACGAGGAGATCGGCAGCCCGACCTCGCGGGCTCTGATCGAGCAGACGGCCCGCGACTGCGCGCACGTGCTGGTGCTCGAGCCGCCGGTCGAGCCGACGGGCGCGCTGAAGACGGCCCGCAAGGGCGGCGGGGCCTTCTTCATCGACCTGACGGGTCGCGCGGCCCACGCCGGGGTCGAGCCCGAGAAGGGACGCAGCGCCGTGACCGAGCTGGCCCACCAGGTCCTCGCCGTCAACGCCCTGGCCGACCAGGCCCGCGGCACAACTGTGAATGTGGGCGTCGTCAGGGGCGGCAGCGGGCGCAATGTCGTGCCCGCCGAGGCCCACATGGAGGTGGACGCGCGGGTCTGGACGCTGGACGAGGCCGCGCGCCTCGAGGCGGCCTTTCGCGCCCTGGCCCCGGCCACCCCGGGCGTGCAGCTGGCGGTGCGCGGCGCGCTTAGCCGCCCGCCGATGGAGCCCACGCCGGCCTCGAACGCCCTCTTCGAGCGGACCCGCCAGATTGGCGCCGGGCTGGGGCTCGATCTGTCCGAGGGCAAGACGGGCGGCGGCAGCGACGGGAACTTCACCTCGGCCGCCGGCGTGCCCACCCTTGATGGCCTCGGCGCGCCCGGGCAGGGGGCCCACGCCGAGCACGAGCAGATCGATGTGCCCGGCGCCCTCGAGCGGCTCGCGCTGCTGACCGGGCTGCTGGCGGGGCTGTGAGGGGACACGGGGACGCCAACCAGACCCGCTTTGTGCTGCCCCCTCGTCTGTATCTCGACGTGGGCCGCGCATGTTGTGATTCGAAGCCCGAATCTCAACGCGGGCCGCGCATGTTGTGATTCGAAGCCCGAATCTCAACGCGGGCCGCGCATGTTGTGATTCGAAGCCCGAATCTCAAATGTGAGAGTACTGCGACATTTAGGCGCCCTTGCCAGGAGGTGATAGGCTTACCTGCCAGGAAAGACATGACTTATACTTCGGATCTGGTAAGCCCGCTCTGCTATGCTAGGTCGTCGGACGGTTGGCCCTCCCAGGCGCGCAAACGGGCGCGCCCGGCACCCCACTCACACAAACCAACACGAGGTACCAATGCCACTGCGACAGGACTATCTGCTCACCACGGCGGTGCTCTCCGCCGACCGATCGACCCTCGATGCCCTCCAGGACATCGCCGGCTACGCGCCCCACAACCCCGAGCACGAGGTGGCGGCGCTCCGTGAGCGCGAGGCGGCCCTCAGACAGGCCGAGCTCAACACCGAGCGCGCGCGCCTGGCCTACGAAGCCGCCCGCGAGCTCCAGATCCAGGCGGGCTGGGACTTCCACAACCCCATCCTCGGCGCCAGGGCCGCGGTGGTCGCCCAGTTTGGCCCCGACTCCCTGGCGGTCAGCGCGATCGGCCTCAAGCGCAAGTCAGACCGCAAGCGCCTGGTCCGACGCCGGTCCAGCGCGGCGGCATAGCCCCGCTCGCCGCGGCGGCTGGCGGTCGCACGGCTCAGACGCCGTCCGACAACCCACCCCAGCGACCATCCCGCCGCTCCGTGAGCGCTCACTTCGTTCGCTTCCGTGAGCGCTCACTCCGCTCGCTCCGTGACACCTATCAGTGCCGTCAGGCTCCCCTTGTCCCCCCAGCGAGCGGCTCCCCGTGTCGCGAGCGAGCGTCAGCGAGCGATCACCTCACGGTACCACCCGAAGCTATCCTTCGGCGTGCGCCGCTGGGTGTCGAAGTCGACGTGGACGATGCCGAAGCGCTGGTGATAGCCGTGGGCCCACTCGAAGTTGTCCATCAGCGACCACTGGAAGTAGCCCGCGAGGGGCACCCCCGCCGCGATCGCCCGCTGGCAGGCCGCCAGGTGCAGGCGCAGGAACTCGATGCGGTCCTGGTCGTGGACGTGGCCGTCCTCGCTCACCGGGTGCAGGTAGCTCACGCCGTTCTCGGTGATGTAGATTGGCCGCATGCGATAGTGGCTGTGCAGGCGCAGCAGGATGTTGTAGAGCCCCTCGGGGTAGATCTCCCAGCCCATCTCGGTGCGGGGCGTGTCGAGGCGCACGGCGCGGTACTGCCAGGGCCGCTGCCCGGCGGCGACGACCTCGCGGGTGTAGTAATTGAAGGCGAAAAAGTCGGCCGGCGCGGCGATCGTCGCCAGGTCGCCCGGCTGGACGATGGCGCCCCAGTCGGGCATATAGCCGGCCTCGCCATAGTCGGCCAGCATATCGGCGGGGTAGCCGTGGCCGGCCAGGGGGTCGAGGAACCAGCGGTTGAAGTGGCCGTCGTAGTGGCGGGCCGCGTCGCGGTCGGCCGGGCTCTCGCTGGCGGGCACCGCGGCGGTAAAGTTCAGGGCGACGCTCACCTGCGCGCCGGGCGCGGCGGCCCGGATCGCCTGCATGCCGAGGCCGTGGGCGAGCAGCGCATGGTGGCTGGCCGCGATGGCGGCGGGCCAGTCCTGCCGGCCCGGGGCGTGCTCGCCGATCTGGTGGCTGAGAAAGCTCACGCACCAGGGCTCATTGATCGTGATCCAGTGCTTGACCCGGTCGCCCAGGGCCGCGGCGACGACGCCCGCGTACTCGGCGAAGGCCTCGGCGGTGGCGCGGGCCGGCCAGCCGCCCGCGTCCTCGAGGGCCACCGGCAGGTCCCAGTGGTAGAGGGTCGCGTAGGGCGTGATGCCCCTGGCCAGCAGCTCGTCCACCAGGCGCCGGTAGAAGTCGAGGCCCTGCTGGTTCACGGCGCCGCGGCCGCCCGGCAGGATGCGGGGCCAGGCTACGCTGAAGCGGTAGGCCTTCAGGCCCAGGTCGGCCATCAGGGCCACATCCTCTTTGTAGCGGTGGTAGTGGTCGCAGGCCACATCGCCGGTGTGGCCGTCGCGGGTCTTGCCTGGGGTGTGGCTGAAGCGGTCCCAGATACTCTCGCCGCGGCCGCCCTCGTGGACGGCGCCCTCGATCTGGTAGGCCGACGTGGCGGCGCCCCAGACGAAGCCCTCTGGAAACATCATTGTGTCCATGCCGGAGTCCCTTCTCTCAGAGCAGAGGTTCCCACCACAGCATTCTACAGGAGCACGGGCGCCCCTGCCCGCCGCCGTGAACAGCGAGAGCGCCAGGAAGTGGCCGGCGCTTGAGCACCTCCGAGCTGGCATCGCTCTGAGTGTTGCACCTTTCGGGCCGGGGCCTCAATCGGCGGCCTGGATGGCGGCAGATGGCTCGTGCGCCGCCTGGCGCCCGCGACTGTCAGTGTACCGCCGCAGCTCGGGCGAGGCGGCCGCCACCCCGCCGGTCATCAGCACGCAGGCCAGGCCCCCCGCCGCCACCGACAGGGGCCCGCCGATCAGCTTCGCGGCCACCCCGGCCTCGATCTCGCCTAGCTGCGGCCCGCCCGCAAAGAAGAGCATATTGACCGCCACCATGCGCCCCCGCAGCTCGTCGGGCGTCTCGAGGTTGCGGATGGTGCCGCGCACCACCATGCTCACCGTGTCGGCCGCGCCGGTCAGCGCCAGCATGAGCAGCGAGAGCCAGAATGAGCCCGAGAGGCCGAAGATCGCGGTGCTGACCCCGTAGATCACCACCGCCCACAGCAGCAGCGGCCCCTGGCGCTTCCCGGCGCCGGTCACCGAGGTCACCAGGCTCGCGGCCACGGCCCCCGCCGAGGGCGCCGCGAAGAGCAGGCCCAGCCCGCGCGGCCCCACCTTCAGGATATCCTGGGCGAAGATCGGCAGCATGGTCGTGGCCGCGCTGAAGAAGGTCGCCAGGAAGTCGAGCAGCATCGTGCTCAGGATCAGCTTGTTCCGGCGCACGAAGCGCAGCCCATCCAGTGCCGCCCGCAGGCTTACATCGCGCCGCTCGCCGGGGACGGGCCGCGAGCGGATCAGCAGCAGCATGCCGAGGATGACCAGGAACGAGATCGCGTCGATCCAGTAGACCGCCCCCACGCCCGCGGCCGCGATCATAATTCCGGCCAGCGAGGGGCCGGCGACGGTGGCCAGCTGCCACGCCGTGATATTCAGGCTCAGGGCGCCGGCCAGGTGCTCGCCGGGCACTAGCGAGGGGACGAGGGCCTGCCGGGCGGGCATGCCCAGGGTGTTGGCCGCCGCCGAGAGGGCCGTCACCGCGTAGATCACCCAGATCGAGGCCAGCCCGAGCTGGCTAGTCACCGCCAGGATCACCGCGCTGAGCAGCATAGCGGCCTGGGCGCCGATCATCAGCTTGCGCCGGTCGAAGGCGTCGGCCAGCACGCCCGCGCCCAGGGCCAGCAGCACCAGGGGGATGAGGCGCGCCAGCCCGATCGCGCCGAGCGCCAGCGGGTCGCCCGTCAGCTGGTAGATCTGCCAGGTGATGGCCGTGCGGCTCATCTCGGTCCCGGCGAGCGAGACCAGATTGCCAAACCACAGCAGGGTGAAGTCGCGTGATTGAAAGGCCGCCATGGGCCGGCGCTCTGCCATATGTTGGACTCGTCAACTAATTGGTGCCTGGGGGCATTATACGCGCTCGCGCCCCTGGCGCTTCACCACCTCGCGCATAAGCGCGGTGAGCAGGGCCAGCTCGGCGCTGTCGGGCTCGGCGCGGGCGACCATGGCGCGCAGGCGGCGCAGGGCCGCGGCCGCGGCGCCGTCGCCTGACTTCACGAAGCCCACGGCGTCCATAGCGGCGGCCAGGACCTCGGCGAAGCGCTCGTGCTCGGCGGCGGTGGCCGGGGCGGCGGGGCGCGCGGGGGGCGGCGGCCCGATGGCGGCGGCCCGCAGCTCGTAGAGCACCAGCAGGGCGGCCTGGGCCAGGTTGAGCGAGGGGTAGGCAGGGTCGGCGGGCAGGCTGAGCACGGCATGGCAGCGGTCGAGGGCCGCGCTGTCGAGGCCGTTGTCCTCGGGGCCGAAGAGCACGGCCACAGGCCCGGCGGCGGCCCTGGCCAGCAGCTCGGCGGCGAGGGGGCGCAGGTCGGCCCGCATCGGGCGGCCGGGGTGGGCGCGCTCGCTTGTGCCGACCACATAGCGGGCGTCGGCCAGGGCCGCCGGCAGGTCATCGTAGCGCTCGATCGCCGCCACCACATCCTCGCTGCGGTGGGCGATGCCGAGCAGGTCGGCCGGCTCGTAGGGGGCGGGCGCCACCAGCCGCAGCCGCGCGAAGCCCATATTCTTCATCGCGCGCACCACCGCGCCGATATTGCGCACGTCGCGGGGCCTATGTAAGACGACGACGATCTGGTCGAGTGGCATCTACTTCACAATATAGTACGTCGCCCGCTTGTCGCCGACCTTCAGCAGCAGGCCGCGCTCGACCTGGTCGGCCAGGTCGCGGCGGATAGTCTCGGGGCTGACCTCGGCGTAGCGCTCCTGGAGGTCGCGGTTAGTGATGCGGTGCTCGGCGGCGAGGTGGATAAGGGCGGCGATCTGGCGCTCGTTCAGGCCCAGGCGCACCCACTCGCGGGTGTCGAGGCCCTCGGGGCTGAGGTCCTCGACCGGCTGGCCCTGGAGGGCCACGAGGAAGCCGGCGGCCGTCTCGCGGAAGGCGGGGGGGGGCAGGTCGGCCTCGGCCATCTGGCGCAGCATGCGGTCGATCCCGTAGCCGAGGCGCTCGATCAGGCCATAGTCGGCCAGCACCTGGACCAGGCTCTCGTTGCGCGAGTAGCGCTCGGCGACGATATTCTCGACCGTCACGTGGCCGGGCAGGCGCCCGGGCGAGTAGACCTCGAGCCGGTCGCTGAAGAGGGCGACGCGGATGCCCTCGCCGCGCACGCTGTAGTCGCGGTGGGCGACTGCGTTGACGAGGGCCTCGCGCACAGCCCCGAGGGGGAACTGGGCCCAGTCCTGGCGCTCGAGGCCGACCATGCGGCTGCCCTTGCGCATATGTTCCGCCAGCCAGCGCTCGGCGCGGCGCACGGCCTCGACCAGGGTGTCGCGCACATCCTCGCGCTCGAAGGCGTCGGCCATATCGCGCCCCTTGTAGCGCACCAGGGTGATCTCGGCCTGGGGGAAGCGGACCTCGACGCGGCGCGCGAAGAGCAGCAGCCCACCATTGGTGGGGGCCATGTCGGCGCCCTGGCGCACCACGCACCCGCGGCGGTAGAGCAGGCCCATCGGGTCCTCGGCGGCGCCGACGCGGGCGGCGTAGGCCTCGACCTTCTGGGGGTCGAGCTCGCCAAGCGAGGCCCCGTCGGGCACGCCGCGCTCCCAGCTCACCTCGCCGCGCTCGCGCAGCAGACGACGCAGGGCGTCGGGGCCGAGGGGCTGGTTGGTCGGGCCCTCGCGGCGCAGATACTTGCCGTGCAGCGCGTAGACCTGCGAGAGGCCGGCGGGCACCGTCACCACCAGGAGCGAGGCGTCGGCGGCGCGGGCCTCGCGGGGCATGGGCAGCACCAGGGGCGGCGTGCAGGCCAGGGCCGCCTCGAGCACCAGCTCGCGGGCGGCGCCCGGGTCGGCCAGGCCCTCGGCCTTCGGGCGGGCGTGGCCGCCGACGCCGACGACCAGCGTGCCGCCGTGGCCGTTGGCGAAGGCCACCAGGGTCTCGGCCAGCTCGTCGCGACGGGCCCGCTCGCGGGCGAAGGCCAGCTGGGGCCCCTCGCCGCCGGCAAAGAGCGCCTCTAGATCCTCAGAGTCCATCGTGTCCTCAGATCTTGCGTAGGTCGCACACTTGAGCTATGCTAGTGGCCAATTGTAGCACAGAATGGAGCGCCCTATGCCCGACTCGCGCACCCACGACATCATCACTGTGGCCACTGGCGCCGCCCTGGCGCCGCTGTCCTATGGCTTCTTAAGCGGCCAGCTGCTGCTCGCCCACGCCGACGCGATGGCGACGACGCTCTGGCTCGTGGGCGCCCATCTGGTCTCGGGGATCATGTTCTCGCCCGACCTCGACCTCGACTCTGCCATCGACGATCGCTGGGGCATCCTGTTCTGGATCTGGCGGCCGTACATGTGGGCCATCCCGCACCGCCACTTCTGGAGCCACAGCCTGATCTTTGCGCCCCTGCTGCGCCTGTCCTACTTCTACTTTATCGTGACGGGCACGCTCTTCCTGTGGGTCTGGCTCCTCGGCCAGCTAGGCGTGATCGTCGACAACTTCCCGATCCTGCTCTTCTACACCCTGCGCGGCACCCTCGCGGCCAACCCCGAGGTGACGGCGACCGTCCTCCTCGGCTTCTGCACCGGCAGCGCGGCCCACTCGATCGCCGACTGGCTTGTCACCGGTGGCCGGCGCTTCCTTGGCCTCCTCGGGGTGCGCGTCGTGCGCGACTATACCCGCCACGACCGATCGATCCACCGGCGGCGCCTGCGCCGGGCGTAGCACAGGCCTCCGATTTGCCGGTTCGGGAGGAGCGGGGGGAGGGCTGAGCCCTCCCCGTAGGAGACCTTTCAACCCGTCAGAGTAGCTCGGGCGGAGTACTGGCTACATCTGGTTCTCTAGACTGCGCAGCTGGTCCAGGTAATCCTGCAGGATGATCGACGCGGCGACCTGATCGATCTGGAGCTTGCGCTTCTCGGGCTTGACGCCCATATCGCGCAGCATCTGGTCGGCGGCCGCCGTCGTCAGGCGCTCGTCGAAGAGGTGCACGGGTAGCCCTAGCTCGGCCTCGAGGGCGACGGCGAACTTCTGGACCACCTCGGCCTGGGGGCCCACCTCGCCGCGCAGGGTGAGGGGCAGGCCGACCACTAGCTCGATGACGCCGTGCTCGCGGGCCAGGCGCCCGATCCGCTCGAACGGCCGGTCGCGCGCCCCGATTGTGGTCAGCGGCGTCGCCAGCAGCCCCGAGGCGTCGCTCAGGGCCACCCCGATCCGCCGCTCGCCCACATCTAGCCCCAGATAGCGCCGCTCTTGCATTGCTCGCTCCCGTTAGTCGCTCGCTGCGCTTGCTTCCGTGAGTGCTCGCCGCGCTCGCTCGGGTGATACCTATCGGCGCCAATCGGGCTCACCCCAGCGAGCAACGCGAGCGCTCACCCGCTCACCTGTATCTGCCAGTCCCACTCGGGCAGGCGCTGCACGTCGGGCAGAGTGTAGGTGCCGATCAGGCCCTGGGCGACCAGGGCGTCGAGGGCGGCCTGGGCCTCCGCGCGGGTCTTGCCGCGCACGGCGTCGCGCACCTGGGCCAGGGTCGCCTCATCGAGGCCGCCGGTGCAGCCCGGGCTCTTGGTATCAGGGGCGATCTGGCCGTCGACCAGCAGGCTCTCGCCGTCCCAGCGCCAGTTGGTGACGGCGGGCGCCCGGCAGTCGCCCGCGACGATCCGTCCCGCCTGGAGCAGCTGCTCGGTGAGGACCGGGCCGAGCTGCTCGGCGAGGGGCTGATCCGGCGCTATGCCGAGCCCGCTGTAGGATGCCTGGACGGTCAGGGTGAAGCGCGGGTTGGCCGGGTCGAGGGTCTGCCCGACCGGCGGCTGCACCGTGTACTCGAAGCCTTCGAGCTGCTCGAGGTCGGCTCGGCGGGGCACGATGGTCGTCAGGTCGAGCGCGAGGCCATCCGCCCGGGCCAGGGCGTCGAGCTGCCGGCGGGCCTCGGCGTCGAGGCCCTCGAGGGCGGGGGCCAGGAGGGCCTGCGCATCGCTATCCTTCACGATGCGGACCTCCTCCTCGCTGCCGCCGGTCAGGGGCGCGTGCTGCACGATAAAGCCGCCCGTGTCCACATTGAAGGGCGCGCCGCCGAGGGGCGCCACGCGCCTGACCGTGTTGGCCTCGACGTTCGAGGCGCTGCCGGGCGAGCGGGCGGCGACGGGGATGCTGGCCTGCCCGCGGCTGGTGATCACCTGGGCCCCTGTGTCGCTGGTGGTGGCCCCGGGCACCAGCACGTCGGCGGTGCTGACAAAGGGCACCTCCTGCCCATCGGCCTTCACGGCGATGAACTCGGTGCCGGCCGGCAGCGTGATCGCCTGCTGGGTCGAGTTGAAGATCGTCAGGGTGCCGCCGGCGCTGCCCGACGGCGTGAGCGTGGTCTGGGTTACCTGGCCCTCGCTGCTGAAGGCCACCTCGCTGCGAATAGTCTTGGCCTCGACGGCGGTCGTCACGGCGCTGCCGGGCGCTGTGATTGGCACGGGCAGGGACGAGATCGGCTCGACCGTGTCGGGGCGCACGGGCGGTGTGACGACGACGGCGACCCGGCTGCCCCAGAGCAGCGCGCCGCCGATCAGCAGCAGGGCCAGGAGAGCCAGGGCGATGAGCGGCCAGGTGCTTCGGGCGGGCCTGGGGGGGGCCTCGACCCGCGCGCCGCCAGGCTCTGGGCGGCCCCGCCAGGGCTGG
>JAAXUL010000965.1 GCA_013336035.1 Chloroflexales bacterium | reverse complement strand
AGCGCGAGGTGCTGCTCGCCCTCGGCGCGACCCGCTGGGAGGTGATCTGGCTCGGGGTGCTGCCCTACGCCCGCGCCGGCATAATCGGCGGGGTGATGCTGGGCCTGGGGCGGGCCCTGGGCGAGACTATGGCCGCCACCATGCTGATCGGCAACAGCACCCGGGTCGAGGACTCGCTCTTCATGCCCGCCACCACCGCGGCCTCGCTGATCGCCAGCGAGCTGACCAATGCCAATGACACGCTGCACGAGAGTGCGCTGATCGCCATCGCCCTGGTGCTCTTCGGCATCACGCTGCTGTTGAACCTGGCCGCCCGCTATCTGGTCTGGCAGACCTCGCGCGGCCCGGCGGGGGCACGCCCATGAGTCTCCAGACCACGATGACCAACTACGGCGGGCGCCGCGTGATTGACCGCGCCATGCGCGGCTGCACCGTCGTCGCCACCGCCATCGCGATCATCCCGCTCGTGCTGATCATCGGCTACGTGCTGGTCGTCGGCGGCTCGGCTCTGAGCGTCGACTTCTTCACCCAGACCTACAAGCCGCCCGTGCCGGCAGACTCCGGCGGCGCCGTCGACCCGGTCACCGGCCTGCCGGCGGACTTTGCCGGCGTTGACGCCAGCGGCGACACGGCCGCCCCTGCCGGGGGAACGGCCGAGACGATCGCGGCCCAGGGCGGCGTGCTCCACGGCATCGTCGGCACGCTCATGATCACGGTCGTGGGCCTGCTCTTCGCCCTGCCGATCGGGATCATGGCCGGCATCTTTCTGGCCGAGTACCCGAACAACAGCCTGGCGACCGCCATCCGCTTCTGCTGCGACGTGCTGAGCGGCGCGCCCTCGATCGTGATCGGCGTGGTCGGCTACACCCTGCTCGTCCGCCAGACCCACACCTACTCGGGCCTGGCCGGAGCGGTGGCGATCACCTTCCTGATGGTGCCCACGATCGCCCGCACCAGCGAAGAGATGCTCAAACTGGTGCCACACGCGGTGCGCGAGGCCGCGATGGCCATGGGCGCCCCGAAGTGGTACGGGACACTCACCGTGGTGCTGCCCACCGCCCTCACCGGCGTGGTCACCGGCGCGCTGCTCGCCTTCGCCCGCGGCGCCGGCGAGACGGCGCCGCTGCTGCTGACCATCCAGGGCAACAGCAACCTCAGCTTCGACCTGCTCGCGCCGATGGCCGCCCTGCCCCTGCTCACCTACAAGTACATCGAGTCGCCCTTCCCCGCCGAGAACCAGCTGGCCTGGGGCACGGCCTTCGTGCTGATGCTGCTCGTGCTCGGCGTCAACCTGCTGGTGCGCGTGGTGACGGCGCGGATCAAGGGAGGCGCCTAGCATGGCTCTTGCGACCGAGCACGCCACCCACACGGCCCACAGCATGACGGTGCGCGCCCTCAGGCCCTTCTACGGCAGACGCCAGGCGGTGCAGGCCGTGAACCTGGACGTGCGCCCGAACGAGATCCTGGCGCTGATCGGCCCCTCGGGCTGCGGCAAGAGCACGGTGCTGCGCTGCCTCAACCGCATGCACGAGGCCATCCCCTACGCCCGCGCCGAGGGCGCCGTCAAGCTCGACGCGATCGATATCTACGACCCGCGCATCGACGCGACCCTGGTGCGCCGCAAGATCGGCATGGTCTTCCAACTGCCGATCGCCCTGCGCACCCGCAGCATCTACGAGAATATCGCCGTCGGCCTGCGCCTGGGCGGCATACGTAACAAGGCCGAGCTTGACGCTCGTGTCGAGAAGGCGCTGCGCGACGCCAACCTCTGGGACGAGGTCAAAGATAAGCTGGCCCTCTCTGGCCTGGCCCTCTCGGGCGGGCAGCAGCAGCGCTTGAGCATCGCGCGCACGATCGCGGTTGAGCCCGACGTCATCCTCTTCGACGAGCCCTGCTCGGCCCTCGACCCGATCTCGACCCTCAAGATCGAGGAGCTCTTGCTCCAGCTGCGCGAGCGCTACACGATCGTGATTGTCACCCACAACATGCAGCAAGCCGCCCGCATCTCTGACCGCACCGCCGTGTTTATGGTCGAGCGGACCGGCGACCTCCCGATCGGCGTGCTGGTGGAGGAGGGCCCGACCGGCGAGGTCTTTGCGACCCCAACGGACTCGCGCACCGAGGCGTATATCAGCGGAAGGGTAGGCTAGCCCATGGGCGATGCACAGGCCAGGAGCATGCCGCTGGTAGGCGGCTTCGCCGGCACGGCCGCCGCGCGGGCCCAGTCGCGCGAGACCAGCGGCGCCGGCGAAACCAAGATCGAGGCGAACGAGTTTCACTTCTACTACGGCGCGTTCAAGGCGCTCAACGCGGTCACGATCGCAATCCCCCAGGGCGAGGTGACGGCCCTGATCGGCCCCTCGGGCTGTGGGAAGTCAACCCTGCTGCGGGCGATCAACCGCATGCACGACACCACCCCCGGCGCCAGGGCCGAGGGCGCGCTCACCCTCGACGGCAACCCGATCTACGGCCCCGACGTGGACCCGATCATGCTGCGCCGGCGCGTGGGCATGGTCTTCCAGCGCCCCAACCCCTTCGCCAAGTCGATCTTCGACAATGTGGCCTACGGCCTGCGTGTGCTCGGCGAGAAGAACAGCCGCACGATCACCGAGCGCGTCGAGTGGGCCCTGCGCCGCGCCGCCCTCTGGGACGAGGTCAAGGATCGCCTCAAGTCCCCCGGCACCGCTCTCTCGGGCGGGCAGCAGCAGCGGCTCTGCATCGCCCGGGCGGTGGCGACTGCCCCCGAGGTGGTGCTGATGGACGAGCCCTGCTCAGCGCTAGACCCGATCGCGACGCTCAAGGTCGAGGACCTGATCGCCGAACTACGCGGCGAGTTTACGATCGTGATTGTCACCCACAACATGCAGCAGGCCGCCCGCGTCAGCGACCGCACCGCCTTCATGCTGATGGACGCGCAGACCCGGGCGGGCAACCTGGTCGAGTTTAGCCCCACGGGCGAGCTGTTCACCAACCCGAAGGACCCGCGGACGGAGGATTATCTCAGCGGGCGCTTCGGGTAGGCGCGAAGGGCGCTCGCCACGCGCGAGCACGGCGCGATGACGGAGGGAGCCCAGCGGCTTTCGCCCTGGGTGCGATTCACGGGTTCAGCTCGATCATCTCGCCGGCCGCCAGAAAGACGACGCGCTCGGCCAGGTTGGTCGCCCGATCCGCGACCCGCTCGAGGTGGTGCGCCACAAGCAGCAGCCCGACGCCCCAGCGTACCGCCGTCGGATCGCCCTCCATCTGCGCAACCAGGGATGCCTGGACCTGGGTATGCAGCGCATCCGCCACATCGTCCGCGGCGAGGAGCGCCTTTGCCGCCGCAATATCCTGCGTGGCGAACGCCGCGAGGGCCGCATCAAGCATGCTCATCGCCTGCTTGCTCAGCGCCAGGAGATCGGGGGGCAGGTCCGCCGGGAGCTGAGCGGCGTGAT
>JAAXUL010000964.1 GCA_013336035.1 Chloroflexales bacterium | reverse complement strand
TGCTCGTCACCTCGACCCAGTCGCCGGTCGCCAGGCCCAGCCGCGCCGCGTCGCGCGGGTGTAGCTCGACCGTGCACTCGGGCCAGATCTCGGTCAGTGCCGAGGCGCGGGTCATCGTGCCGCCGTGCCAGTGGTACAGGACCCGGCCCGTATTCAGGGCAAAGGGGTACTCCTCGTCGGTCTGTTCGCTGGTGCTGCTGTAGGCAACCGGGATGAGCAGGCCTTTACCGCGCGGGAAGTCATCGGCGAACAGAAAGGGGCTGCCCGGGTGCTCGAGGCTTGGGCAGGGCCAGTGGATGCCGCCCTCGCGGTCGAGGCGGTCGTAGGTGATGCCCTGGAACTCGGGCGTCACGCGGCGCATCTCGTCCCAGATCTCCTCGGGGTGGGCATAGCTCCAGCCGCGCAGGGTGGCCTCTTGATCCGCGACGAGGGCCTGGTCGAGCGCGACCGTGGCGCCGTCGGCCCCCTCGCCGGCAGCGCTTCGCGCCGACGCTTGCGTCATCAGGCTGATCGTACGCCGAGCCAGCGCGGCCACGATCGCCCAGTCGGCCCGCGCCTGCCCTGGCGGGTCGATGGCCTGGCGCACGCGCTGGACGCGCCGGTCGGAGTTGGTGAAGGTCCCGTCTTTCTCGGCGAAGGCGGCCGCCGGCAGCACCACGTCGGCGTAGACGCTCGTCTCGTTGAGGAAGATGTCCTGGGCGACGAAGAACTCCAGCTGCTCGATCGCGTGGCGGGCGTGGTTCAGATGGGGCTCGCTCATCAGCGGGTTCTCGCCCATCACATACCAGGCCCTGACGGCGCCGGTCAGGATGCCGTCGACCATCTCGGTCGTCGTCAGGCCGGGCCGGGCGGGGAGCGGCACGCGCCATGCCTGCTCGAAGACGCGGCGCGCCGCGGGGTCGGTGACGGGCTGGTAGGCCGTGTAGAAGCTGGGGATGCCCCCCGCGTCGGAGCAGCCCTGGACGTTGTTCTGGCCGCGCAGCGGGTTGAGCCCGGTGCCGGGGCGGCCGATCTGGCCGCAGAGCAGGGCCAGGTTGATCAGGCTCAGGGCGTTGTCGGTGCCGTGGCTGCTCTGGCTGATGCCCATGCCCCAGTAGATCGCGGCGGCCCCGGCGCGGGCGTACATCCTGGCGGCCGCGCGGATCTGCGGGGCGGGCACCCCGGTGATCGCGGCGGCCCACTCGGGCGTCGCCTCCTCCAGGCTGCTGATGTACTCCGCAAAGCCCTCGGTGCGCGTGGCGACGAAGCCGCGATTGTACAGCCCCTCCTCGACGATGACATGGGCCATCGCGCTGAAGAGCGCCACATCGCTGCCGGGCCGCTGGCGCAGCCAGAGCGTCGCGAAGCGGGTCATCTCGGTCTGGCGCGGGTCGATCACGATCAGCCGCGCGCCCCGGCTCGCCGCCTGCTTGAGGAAGGTCGCGATCACCGGGTGGTTCTCGGCGGTGTTCGAGCCGGTGATGATGAAGCACTCCAGGTCCTTCATCTCGGCGATCGCGTTGCTCATGGCGCTCGAGCCGATCGCCAGCTGCAGGGCGACCACGCTGGCGGCGTGGCAGAGCCGCGTGCAGTGGTCGATGTTGTTGGTGCCGAGCACCGCGCGCAGGTACTTCTGGAGCAGGTAGTTGTCCTCGTTGGTGGCCTTGGCGCAGGCGTTGGCGGTGATCGCGTCGGGGCCGTGGCGGGCCCGCAGCTCGAGCATACGGCGGGCCACCAGGTCGAGGGCCTCGTCCCAGCTGGCCTCGCGCCAGTCAGCGGGCGTGGTTGCCGCGCTGCGCCGGCCGGGCCTCTGGGGCTCCCGGCGGATCAGCGGGGCGCTCAGGCGCCGCGGGTGGCCGAGGTAGTCGGTGCCGAAGCGGCCCTTGACACAGAGCCGGCCATAGTTGGGCGCGGCGTCGAAGGGCGCGTCGACGCGGAAGATCTGCGCCCCTTTGACGTACAGGTCCACCTGGCAGCCCACGCCGCAGTAGGCGCAGGTGCTGCGCACGACTCGCTCAGCCCGCATGGCGCGCCTCCAGGCTGTGCTCGAGCTTGCCCTTCAGGGCGCCGGTGGGGCAGACGCCGACGCAGTTGCCACAGAAGACGCACGAGGTGTCGGGCATGTCCTCGTCGAAGAAGGTCGCCACGCGGCTGTCGATGCCGCGCCCGCCCCAGGTCAGGGCGTAGGTGAGCTGGGTGTCGTCGGCGCAGACCTGGATGCAGCGCCAGCACATCACACACTGGCTGTAGTCGCGGATGTAGAAGGGGTTGTCGTCGAGCACGGGGAACGCGCGGCGCTTGCCCCCGGCAAAGCGCGCCGGGTTCGCGCCGTAGCGCGCCATGTGGGCCTGGATCTCAGGCGCCTCGCGCAGGTCGACGGTCGAGGCGAGCAGCTCGAGGATCACCCGCCGCGCGGTGCGCGCCCGCTCGCTCTCGGCGGCCACAACCATGCCCTCGGCCACCGGCGCCACGCAGGCCGGCTGAAGCGTGCGGGCCCCGGCTACCTCGACGACACAGAGCCGGCAGATGGCGTTGGCCGTGAGGCGCGGGTGGTAGCAGATTGTCGGGATGGTGACGCCGACAAGCTGCGCGGCCTGGAGGATCGTTGTGCCGGCCGGTACCTGGACGGGCTGGCCGTCGATAGTGAGTGTGATCATCTGGGCTCTCCAGCCGGGCGCGGTGCGCCCCTACGTGAGCGCGATCACCGGCCGGGCCTCTCCCGCCGCCAGGGCGAGGTCGGCGAACAGCTCGGGCCAGCGGCGCTGGGCGCTCAGGATGGCCATGGCCGCCGTCTGGCCGAGGCCACAGATGCTGGCGTCGGTCATCACCTGCCCCAGCTCGCGCAAGGTCGCGCCGTCGCCGGCGTGGGCCTCGCCGCGGGCGAGCCGCCCGAGGATCTCGGCCTGGCGCTGGGTGCCCATCTGGCAGGGGTAGCACTTGCCGCAGCTCTCGTGGGCGAAGAAGGCGCCGATGCGCGCCAGCACGTCGCGCAGGTCCACGCTGTTATCGAAGACCATGATCGTCCCGGCGCCGATCGTGCCGCCGACCTGCCTGAAGGCCTCGAAGCTCAGCGGCGTGTCGAGGTGCGCGGGGGTGAGGAAGGCCCCGGCGGCGCCGCCGGTGAGCACGGCCTGCAAGCTGCGGCCCGCCCGCAGGCCGCCGGCCAGGTCGCCGATCAGGTGGCGCAGGGGCACCCCGAAGGGCACCTCGTAGACGCCGGGGCGCAGCACCGAGCCGCTGACGGCAAAGAGCTTGGTGCCGGCCGAGTCGGCGGTGCCCAGGCCGCGGTACCACTGGCCGCCGTAGAGCACGATCGGCGGCACCTTGGCCAGGGTCTCGACGTTGTTGATCGCCGTGGGGCGGCCCCACAGCCCTGTCGTGGTGGGGAAGGGCGGCTTGAGGCGCGGGAAGCCGCGCCGGCCCTCGATGCTCTCCATCAGGGCCGTCTCCTCGCCGCC
>JAAXUL010000963.1 GCA_013336035.1 Chloroflexales bacterium | reverse complement strand
CGATTTCTTAACTAATGTTCGTCCTGGTTCGCTCCTCGATAGGCAAGAACAGCCTGTGCTGAACATAACCATCGGTCACCGCAAACCGCCACCTATGGCCGATTTCTCTGGCGGATTCTTAACCTTGCGGCTCATCGTCATTGTCCTCGTCCAGCTCGTCCTCGTCCAGCTCGTCCTCGTCCAGCTCGTCCTCGTCCAGCTCGTCCTCGTCCAGCTCGTCCTCGTCCAGCTCGTCCTCGTCCAGCTCATCGCCCTCTTGTGCTTCACTGGCCGCCTGATCAGGCTCAGCGAACAGCGCATCGAGCCCGGTGACTGCATCACGCTGGATTCGTGGCAGCACGTGGGCGTAGATGTTCATCGTGGTGCCAATCTGGGAATGGCCGAGGATCTCCATGACAACGCGTGGGTGAGCGCCCATGACGATCAGGAAGGTGGCGCAGGCGTGACGCAGGTCGTGGAAGCGAAAATCCTCCGAGAGCTCGGCCCGCTTCAAGACCTTCTTGAACGCGCGCGAAAGGTCGCTTGGCTCGATGGCCGTCCCCACGGAGGAGGTGAAGACGAGGCCGCTGTCAGTCCACCGTGGAGCGACGGTGCGCTGCAGCGCCTGACGTTCGTGGTGGGCTCGCAGCATGGCCAGGAGGGTGGGGGGCAGGGCGATCGTGCGGACGCTGGCCTCGGTCTTCGTGCCCGACCGCTCGAGCTTCCCACGCTGGCGCTGGAGCGAGCCGGTGATCTTGATCGTCGCGGCCGTGAGATCGACATCCTCCCAGCGCAAGCCAAGGATCTCACCTTTGCGCAGGCCAAGCCCGAGGGCGACGCGGAAGGGCACCTCGAAGCGATGCCCCCGGGTCGCCTCGATCAGTCGTCGCGCCTGCTCCTCGTCGATCATTACTGGCTTAAAGGTGACATCACCCGGCACGTCAATCAGGGTCGCTACATTGCGGGTCACATAGCCAAAGCGGAGGGCCTGATTCAAGGCGCAGCGCAGCACGGCCCGGACATTCCGAATCGAGCGATGGGAGAGATTGGCATCGGCCAGCTGATTGAGGAGGGCCTGGACATGGCTCGGGGTCAGCTTGGCGAGCTGGTGGTGTCCGAGGGCTGGGATCAGATGGTGTTCGATGTCTTCGGCATATTTGTCGTAGGTTCGCACGCGATTCTTCCGCTTGACCGTCTGCTCGAGCCACTGCTCAAGAAACTCCTTGACGGTGAGCTTGGTGAAGGTGACGCCAGCGGCGTGGGCACGCTGGAGGGCCTGGAGCTTCTCCACGACCTCTTTGCGGGTCTTGCCATAGACAAACTTGCGCCGGCGCTTCCCGTCGAGGACGCCGATGGTGATCGACGCGCACCAGATCCCATCCTCGCGCTTGAAGATACTGCCTTCACCACGGCCGCGACGCTTCTCGCTCATGGTTAGAGAGACTCCCTCACATTATCTGGATACACTTTTAAGTGTATCACGACCGACGGACGTATGCAACCAGGGATGTGATTCACGCTCATTGGGGCGGATGTGGCCCCAGTTGCCTGGCGACCCAGGCATGTAGGGCGGCGAGCGGGATCCGCCGAGCTGCCCCACGACGAACCGAGGGCAGCTCGCCGGCGTCCATCATCTCGTAGATGGTCGAGCGACTCAGGCTGAGGATGCGAGCGGCCTCCTCCACCCGCACCAACAGTGGCTCGATTACAGGCTCCGGTCGGACTCCCCCGCGCTCCTGCTGCTCACTCATCTTGCCTCTCCGTATGTACGACTATCGCATGTGCTCTGTGCCAGGTGTGCTACCTAGACGGCCAGAAACAGGAGCACACTGTACGGAAAGCATAGACGGAAAGTGGCCAGTTGCGAAGGGGACAAAAGAGGGGTCAATTGGGGGGACGTAACAGGGGGACAAGCTTAGCTTGGGAAGCCAAGGCCTCTCTCCCTTAGGGAGACGAAGCGATTGCCCGCCAAGATGAGGTGGTCTAAACACTCGCAATCAAGGAGTTTTCCGGCCTCCACGATCTGGCGAGTGACAAGAATATCCTCTGGCGAGGGTGTGGGGTCGCTGCTCGGATGGTTGTGCGCGACCACAATGGACGCCGCATTGAGTCGTAGTGCCTCCTTGAAGACCTCACCGACACGGATCATGGCAGTATTCACCGAGCCACGATAGACTTTGGCTACCTTCAGGAGCCGGTTCTTCGTGTCAAGACACGCGACCCACAGCTCCTCCTGGTCGAGGGCCATCATTTCGACCATAAAAAACTGCGCGACATCGGCGGGGGACTTGACCTGAAAACGATCGCTATAGCTAGCAATGGCGACGCGGCGCCCGATCTCCAGAGCTGCCTTGAGGCTGGCAGCCTGGCGGGGTGTACCCAGGCTGGTGGCAACGGCGCGGATGTCGGCACGGAGCAGGCCGACCCAGCCGTGGTAGTCGTGCAGGCTCTGCGCGCAGGTCGCCAAGTCGTGCTGGCCGGAGACGAGGGCAAGAAGCTCGGCGTCGCTCAGAGCCTCAGGGCCGTGGCGAGTGATGCGGCTGGCGGGCCGCTCGTCGGCGGGGAGCTCGCGGATGCGCATCACTGCCCCCTCTGGTTCATGCGGTCGGTGATCTTGATGACCCGAAGGGCCAAGCCGAGGCGGCGACCCTGGCAGATGAGGTGCGCCACGCGCTCTGCGGCCGAGGGGTTGGAGAGGACGAGGTCGGCGTACTGCTGCTCGAGGCGCTGGTAGGAGCGCTGCCCGCCCCGACGACCGTACGCCGCGGCGTTCGCGCTGGTGAACTGTGCCATCGCTGTGCCCTTCCGGCTTGCTGAGGAACCTGAGCACACCGGACCAGTCGCAACCGCGGCTGGTAGGCACTGGGGCGGATGGCGAGCCGTCAGGAGGGAAAGTAGCAGCAAGGGGAATGGGCCGGCGCACGATGCTATGGGAAGAGCCGCAGCTGAGCTACTCCCTCGGCTTTGCCGGCACATGTGGCTGTCTCAGTGGGCAAGGCTTCGGCTGCAACGGTCGGGCCTACTTGAGGAGTCCGTTCCTGGCCTCCCTTCCGCACCATGAGCCCATCGGCGACCACCTGAAACCAGCGCACCCCACGCAGCGTGCAGGGATACCAGCGATGCTCCGTGATGCTGCCGCTGCCCAGGCGTTGGGTGCGCTTGCCATAGCGCTCGATGGCGCCCGCATGGTTCACCCGATAGTGGCCGGTGCGCCTGGTCCGCACGTAGAGCCAGGGCTGGGGTAGCCAGCGGGCGGTGCCCGGGCGGGGCAGGATGTAGGCGACGCGGGTGGTCTTCAACAGTTCCTCCTCGCGCCGGAGCTGCCGGCGTTCGCGGGCCGTCATCCCCAGATCGGCAAAGGGCGAGGCGAAGCGGTAGGGAAGCGCCTGGGCGGCGACCAGGAGTTCCCAGATCGTGCCCTCCGCCCACTCGCGGCGGCGGACCTCGGGCGGCACATG
>JAAXUL010000962.1 GCA_013336035.1 Chloroflexales bacterium | reverse complement strand
GCGAACATGTTCGCCCAGGCCGAGGCCCTGGCCTTCGGCAAGCCCGCCGAGGCGGTGGCCGCCGAGGGCGTGCCGGCGTGGCTGGTGCCGCACCGCACCTTCCCCGGCAACCGGCCGAGCAGCACCATCCTGGCCGACCGGCTCACGCCCGCCGTGCTGGGCGCCCTGGTCGCGCTATACGAGCACAGCGTCTTCACGCAGAGCGTGGTCTGGGGGATCAACGCCTTCGACCAGTGGGGCGTCGAGCTGGGCAAGGTTCTGGCCGGGCGGATCATCCCCGAGCTGGCGAGCGCCGACGCGCCCCTGGCCCACGACGGCTCGACCAACGGGCTGATCAGGCGCTACCGCGCGGCGCGGGGGGGGTAGGCAGCTTGTGGCCCTCACCCCACCCCCTCTTGCCCCGGGGTGAGGGCCGGCCTACGGCCTTGTCAGCAGCTCGAGCTGGATCAGAGTCGCCAGCGCCTCGCCGTCGCTCGCGCCGCACATCTCGGGCGAGGGTCGCAGGCTGACGCAGACGGCGGGGCGCTCGGGGCGGCCGAAGATCGCGCAGCGGTTGTCGGGGGTCAGCTGGGCGCAGCGGGCCCCCGCCGGCTTGCCCGCGGGCATCCCCGGGATGGGCGACGAGATCGAGGGGGCGATGCAGCACGCCCCACAGCCGACGCGGCAGTCCATGGGCACTCCGCCGGCGGACGAAGGGGGGCACGGGGCGGATGCGCCGCCCTGGGCCCACGCAAACAGAAGCGCGGGGCGCCCTGGCCTTAGGCGCTATGCAGATCGACCAGCTGGCGCAGCGCGGCCTGGAGGCGCTGCTCGATCGTGCTGACCGAGTGCCGCATGAGCTGGTAGCCAAGCTCGTGGTTGGCGTCGCAGCTTGCGCGCAGCTTGGCGCCGTCGATCGCGATGGCCTTGGTCGGCGTCAGGGCGCGCGCGTCGAGGTGCCAGAAGTAGGGCGGGAAGAGCCACGACCAGCCGAGCACGTCGCCTACGCCCAGGGTCATCAGCAGGATCGGCCCGTGGTCAGGCGCAAAGACCTCGAGGGCGACGGAGCCGTGGCTGATCAGGAACAGCCGATCGGCCGGCTCGCCCTGGTGGAAAATCAGGTGCCCGGCGGCGAAGCTGATCGACCTGGCAAACGAGACGATCGAGCCGATAACCTCGGGGTCGATGTCCTGGAAGAAGGGGTGATTGGCCAGGGTCGACTCGATCGATTTTGCGCTCATGAGCTCGCTCCTTTGGTACTGGTACAGGTTCCAGGGGTCCGTATCTGGGTTGTACGAGGGCCCCTTGTGGGCGCCCCTTACGGGCGCCCGTGCGGCTGGCCAGGGCTACTGCCTGACCAGCTCGGCGCGGAAGATCTGGCGGCCCCGGGCCTCCCAGCGGCGGTGGTAATGAGACTTGACCAGCTCGGTCATGGACACGGACCACTGCTCGGGCGGGACGAGGCGCAGCGCGGGGGCGCCCGGGAGGATGGCGTGCAGCTCGTCGAAGAGCGGCCGCTGGTCGGTCAGCACGCTGAGCAGGCCGCCGGGCATCAGGCAGCGCCCCATCTGGGCGAGCAGGGCGGGCGAGATGAGCAGCTGCTTGCGCTGGCGGTTGCTCAGCAGGGGCGCCGGGAAGTGGACATAGGCCGCCCGCAGGGCCCCATCGGGCACCAGCCGGTAGACGAGGCGGGTGTCGGCCTGCACGAAGCGCACATTCGCGCGCCCGGCCGCGACGGCGCGCTCGACGGCGCGCCAGATCGGCTTGCCGACGATGTCGACGCCGACGTAGTTGGCCTCGGGGCGCAGGGCGGCCAGGGCGAGCACGAGGTCGCCCGTGGCGCAGCCGATGTCGAGCTCGAGGGGCCGGTTGTCGCCGAAGAGGGCGCGCGACGACACGGCCGGGAAGGTCTCGGGGGAGGAGTAAAGCTCGCGCCCGGGCCAGATATGCAGATAGCGCGCCGCGATCTCGGGCGGTGGCGGCGCCACGTTCAGGCGCGCCGGGTAGCGTCCTCGTCCCACAATGGTCGCTCCGCAGGCTAGATCACCTTATCGTCCTTGCCGGCGGCCTGGCGCAGCACGCTCGTCTCGCCGACGTGGAAGGTGTCGTGGAAGTAGAGGAAGAAGATCCAGTCGCGGGTGGGGCGGGCGCTGCCGCCGTAGAGGTTGACCTCGCGGCCAAGGGCCTCGTCGCCGGCGGCGGCCAGGGCCGCCCCAAGACGGGCCTGGCCCTCCTCGAGAGCCGCCAGCAGATCCGCCAGCGGCGCGACGGCCGCCTCGAGGCCGCTGATCGGCTGGGCGTCGCGGGCGTAGCGCGCGGCGACCTCGGGGGCGATGGCCGGCTCCTCGCCCAGAAGGCGCAGCACACCGTTGCGGCTGCTGACGATATGGCCGACGACCCAGTTCATACAGTTGGCGCGAAAGGGGAGCTGGAGCAGGCTCTCCTCGTGGGTCAGATCGCGGGTCTGCATCTTGATGATCTGGACGTTACGGTTGAAGGCGTCGGCCATCTGGGCGGGGCTGATCACTGTAATCTCCTTGTCGCGGTGTAGCGGCGCGCACAAGTCTACCACATTCGAGCGGGGCGGTGGGTGGAGCCCCGGCCCCCGTCGCTTCGTGAAGGGGCGTTCCCCGCCGGTGATCTATGTGGCTCTTCCACGAGCGGCTGCACGGCGTACCCCTACCGAGCTGGTAACCGCCGAGCCGCCGGCAGCAGCTGAGCCAAGACGCCGTCGTGGCCCTCCCCGGCGTGCCGTATCCCCTGGGCCAGTCACCGCTGCGCAGCCGGCAGCGGCTGACGCGCCGAGACGCGGCCCTGGTCGCCCCCGGCATGTGGCCGCGAGCACACCAGCCAACCCTGATGCGACAGTCACAAACGGCACCAGGCCAGCGACAATGAATGCCGCGCCGGCTCCGATCGCCGCGGCCGCCGCGAACAAGGCCGTGCCGCTCCAGAATGCCGCGCTTGACCGAGCGGGGAAAGGCGTCGAAGTGCGAGCGGGCAGTGGCCCTGTCCGCTTTGACGCCCCACCCCCAGGAGGGTATACTTTTCGGCACGAGGCCCATTCTGAATTGTCGCCCCTGAACCCCCATGGCGATTACTCACCCCCCAACCCCCGACGAGCACGACGCCGAGCACGACGCGGGTGATCGCGCGCTCGAGGCCACCTACCGCGATGGCGCCCTGTGGCCCGAGACGCCCCTGGATCTGCCCGCGGGGGCGCGGGTGCGCCTGCGGCTGCTGGAGACGGTGGCGCCGCCTGATAGCGTCGCGCCCCCCGCCGCAGCGGCTTTTCACGGGTATGGCCTGGCGGCCGGGCTGGTGGCCGGCGGGCTGGCGGCGGCCGGGCTGGCCGAGCTGGCGGTGGGCAGGGGGCTGGTGTCCGCGGGCATCATAGGGTATCTGGCGGCCGCGGCGCTGGTGGCCGCCGGGGCGCGGGCGCCTGTGCTGGCCGCGGCGTT
>JAAXUL010000961.1 GCA_013336035.1 Chloroflexales bacterium | reverse complement strand
GCGACCTGCCGCGTGAGAACCGAGAGGACGGCGCACAACACATGACCCCGAACGAGACAAATCGCCGCGCTGCCGGCGCGGTGCTCCTGTCGGTTGCGCTGTTGCTGCCCGGCGCGGGGCTTTCAGAAATCTATCGCTCGGTGATGCAGGACGGCTCGGTCGTCTTTTCCGACAGCCCGCCAGAGGGCGCGGCCGCGACGGACCGGCTGGCGGATCCTGCGCCCCCATCCCCGCTCACGTCTCCGGTGGCTGAGCCCGTTGGTGCGCCGGAGGTCTCTGCCGGCGGTTTGTCTACCAAACCCTCTAAATGAAACACCTGCAGCATCTCTTCAACCCTTTGGCGACGCTCCAGCCGTTTCAGACCCGTAGCACCATAGGCATAGCGGAGCGGCCTTTGGCCGGACGGTCGGCGCGCCACCGGCTCCAGGCGCAGCTGGAGCGGGCTGGGCTGCACGCGCTGCTCGGGCTGACGGTGCTGGTCATGAGCGCGCCGCTGGCCTGGATGCTGCTCTCATCGCTCAAGCCGGACCAGGAGAACGCGGCCTACCCGCCGACGCTCCTCCCCCAGACCTGGACCCTTGAGAATTACCGGCTGCTGTTCACGCTCTCTGACTTCGGCACCTACCTGCGCAACAGCTGTATCGTGGCCGGCGTCGCGACGGTGCTGACGATCGTGATCGGCGTGAACGCCGCCTACGCGCTCAGCCGGTTTCGCTTCCGCTGGCTCAACGGCCTGGCGGCGGTCGCGCTGTTCGCCTATACCATCCCGCCCATCCTGGTCCTGGTGCCGATCGCGCGCATCATCACCGGCCTCGGGCTGGGCAACAGCCTCAGCGCGCTGGTCATCCTCTACACGGCGACGCTGCTGCCCTTCGCGATCTGGGTGCTGCGCTCGTACTTCAACGGCCTGGTGATCGAGATCGAGCAGGCGGCGATGATCGACGGCTGCACCCGCTTCGGCGCCTTTATCCGCGTGGCCTTGCCCCAGGCCGTGCCGGGCATTATCTCCACCAGCATCTTCACCTTCAACGCGGCCTGGAGCGAGTATCTCTTCGCCTCAACCCTGACCGTCTCGCCGGGCAAGCTGACGCTGAGCCCCGGCCTGGCGCTGCTGCTCGACCAGACCGGGGTCTACTCGTGGGGGCTGCTGATGGCGGGCGCGGTGGTGATCACGATCCCGGTGCTGCTGCTCTTCACGCTCATCCAGCGCCGCCTCGTCCGCGGGATGAGCGACGGGGCCGTCACCGGCTGAAAGGATTTACGCATGCGGCACCCGAGCGCTGCGTCTCATCACAAGGGGCTGAGCGACCGCAGCCTGGCGCTGCTGCTGGTGCTGCCGGCGGCGCTGCTGCTGGGGGTGTTCTCGATCTACCCCTTTCTCCAGGCGGCCTTCGACAGCCTGTTCCACCTGCCCCTGGCGACCCGGCAGGGCAGCTTCGTCGGGCTCGCGAACTACCTTCAGGTCTTTCAGGATGCGCGCATCAGCCGGGCCTTCGGGCGCACCCTGCTCTGGACGGCCAGCAACATCGTCGTGCAGACCGGCCTGGGCCTGCTGATCGCCCTGCTGCTCAACGCGCGCCTGTATGGCCGGACGCTGGCGCGGGGGCTGGTGCTTTTCCCCTATATGGTCCCCGCGATCGTCGTCGCGACCGTGTTCCGCTTCACCTTCAACGATATCACCGGCATCGCCAGCTACCTCTGGCTCAAGCTCCCCGGGGTCCACGAGCCGATCTATTTCCTCTCGCAGCCGGGCAGCGCCTTGCTGACGGTCACCATCGTCAACTGCTGGAAGTACACGCCCTTCATCGTGATCGTGCTGCTGGCCAGGCTCCAGACGGTGCCGCGCGACCTCTATGAGGCGGCGCAGATCGACGGTGCCGGGCGGCTCTCGCTGCTCCGGCACGTGACGCTCCCGTGGCTCCTGCCGGTGCTGCTCGTCGCGCTGCTGCTGCGGACCATCTGGACGGTCAACGACTTCGACGTGATCTACCTGCTGGCCTTCGGCGGGCCGCTGGATGCCACCACCACCCTGCCGCTGGAGATCCGGCGCCTGGCGTTCGGCCAGCAGGACCTCGGGCTGGCCTCGGCGCTGGCCGTGGTCGTGGCGCTCGGGATCAGCGTGATCGCGCTGGCCTACCTCTGGCTCTACCGGCGCGCGGAGGCCCGGCTGCACGAGGCGTAGGGCGGCTCCTGGGGAGCCCTCGCCTTGCTGGACGTCACATTATGTGGTTAATCTTGACAATATTGATCTACTATATTATGATTGCTCCTAACTTCTTCCGGCGCTCCGCCTATCTGCCCACGTGCACTGGCGCACGGACCCGCCGCTCCTCAGCGACGGGCCTTGCCTCTGCGTGCGGGGCATGGGGCGGAACGTGCCTTCGACTATCTGGAGCATCCGATGAGCCTGTCCACCCAGGCGACGAGCCTCTCGCACGTCGAGGAGATCAAGCACGCGAACCCCGGCCTCGGCGGGGTGCTGCTGGAGGAGCTGGCGGACCTCTCCCAGCCCCCGTTGAGCGAGGCGGCGGCAACGCTGCTCAAGTTTCACGGCAGCTACCAGCAGGAGGACCGTGACCAGCGTCAGGCCCGCAAACAGAACGGAGCGGGTCGGGCTCACCAGTATATGGTGCGGACCCGCGCCCCCGGCGGGCGCCTGACCGCCGCACAGTACCTGCTGGCCGACGAGCTGGGGACGACCTACGCGAATGGCACGCTGCGCATCACGACGCGCCAGACCCTCCAGTTTCACGGCGTGGCGCGCTCCCACCTCAAGCCCCTGATCCGGGCCCTCAACGAGCGCCTGGTGACCACCTACGCCGCCGGCGGCGATGTCGCGCGCAACGTCGTGACCTGCCCGGTGGCCGACCTGCTGCCTGGCCACAGCTACGACCTTCAGGCGCTGGCCGCGGAGATCACCGCACGCTTTCTGCCCGAGAGCACGGCCTACTACGAGCTCTGGCTCGACGGCGAGAAGGTGCTGGCCGATGGCAAACGCATCACGATCACGCCCAGCCGCAGCGAGTCGTTCTACGGCCCGACCTACATGCCGCGCAAGCTGAAGGTGGCCCTCGGGCTGCCCCACGACAACTGCGTCGATCTCTTCACCCACGACCTGGCCCTGGAGGCGGTGGTGGACGGCGCGGCCCTGCGCGGCTTCAACCTGCTCGCCGGCGGCGGGATGGGCAGCACCCACGGCAAGGCCGAGACCTTCCCGCGCCTGGGCGACCGCGTTGGCTTCCTGGCGCCCGAGCAGGCCCTGGCCGTGCTCGAGGCCGCCAGCGCGATCTACCGCGACGAGGGCGACCGCGCCAACCGCCGCCACGCCCGCCTGAAGTATGTGCTGGCCGAGCGGGGCGTGGCGTGGTTCCGCGCCGAGCTCTCCCAGCGCCTGGGCTGGCCCCTGGACGACCCGGCCGAGGTCGGCCAGATCGGAAGAGCA
>JAAXUL010000960.1 GCA_013336035.1 Chloroflexales bacterium | reverse complement strand
CTCCTCGTCACCTATCCGGAGTATTCGATCCATGAGCAAACAGGTTTCCATCCAACGCATCGGCGCCGCGACGTCGCTGGCACTGGCGGCGGCACTGGCGTCCACTGGCGCGCAGGCTGTCATCATCTACAGCGGCCCGCTGAATCTGGCGATTCCCAACACCGCAGCGGGCCTGTACGTGAACGTCATCGACGGTTCGACATTCAGTGGTCCGGCCACATTCCCAGTGCTGGGCGGCCCGGGCGCCGAGGCGGCCATGATCGCCCTGCAGGCCGTCGGCGTGGCGGCCGTAGTCTGTGCCCGCGCGGCCCCCGATCTGGCCGAGCTGGAGCCCGTGTATGGGCTGCCGTTTGTTGTCGCGCCCGAGGCGGCGGGCCAGATCGCCGAGGGCGCCGTCGTGCGCCTCGACCTCGAGCGGGGGCGTCTCGAGGCCGGGGGCTTCACCTGGCTGTTTAGCCCCCTCGCGCCCGCAACCCTGCTGGCCGCCCGCCGAGCCCAACTCCTCGCCCGCATGCGCCGGGTGGTCGAGGACGAAGGCTATGCCGAGTAGACAATGCGATCGAAAGATTTTCGTAACCTGGTGGCCAGCCTTGCCCGCGCCGGAGAGCCGACCGAACCACGCTGCCCTCACGCCGTAGAGTGTGGCGGCTGCGCCTTTCAGGACCGCCAGTACGCAGCCCAGGTGGCGGCGAAGCGCGAGGCCCTCGCGCGCCTCTTTGGTGAGGCGGGGATCCTCGCCGGCGAGGATCTGGCCGCCTTCGAGGTGGTGGCCTCGCCCGACCCGTACGCGTACCGCACGCGTATGGACTATGTGTCCACAAAAGGGCGCTTCGGGCTGCGGGCGCGGGGGAAGTTCAACTATATCGTCGAGCTGAGCGAGTGCCACCTGATCCCGCCCGCAGCGTTCGCCGCGGCGAAGACCGTGTGGCAGACAGCGTGCGATCTGGGGGTGCCCGACTACAATATTCGCAGCCACGAGGGCTTTCTGCGCTATGTGGTGGTGCGGCGCAGCCCCGCCGACGAGCTGCTGATCGCGGCCGTGACGGCGGCGGGGCCCTATGTGGCAGAGATGGATCAGCTGGCGGGCGCGGCCCTGGCCTGCCCGGGCGTGGTAGGCTTCCACTGGCTGCTCAATGACACCCTGACCGACCTCTCGTTCGGCAGCCCCGTGGCCCACTGGGGCGCCGCCGAGCTGCCGATGCGCGCAGGCGCGGCCACCCTGTCCGTCGGGCCGAACACCTTCTTCCAGAATAACGTCCACCTGCTCGAGCGGCTGCTCGCCGACGTGCGCGGCGCGGCGACAGCGGCCCCGGGCCTGGCTGACGAGCGCGTCGCCGACCTGTACGGCGGGGTCGGGACGATCGCCCTTGATCTGGCGCCCCACGCCGGCGCAGTGCTCTGTGTAGAGGCCGTGGGCGAGAGCGCGGCCCTCGCTGAGCGCAACGCCGCCGCGAACGGGCTGACGAATGTGCGCGCCGTCGCGCTCGATGTGCTGCCCTTCCTGCGTGAACAGGGGGTGGGGGCCTTCGCCGTAGCCGTGGCCGACCCGCCACGGATAGGGCTTGGCCCCGAGGTCTGCGCAGAGCTGCTGCGGGTGGCGCCACGGCGGATCGTCTATGTCTCGTGCAACCCGCTAACCCAGGTCGACGATCTGCGGGCTCTGGGGGCCAGCTACAGTCTGCGGAGCTTGCGCGGCTATGATATGTTCCCGCATACGCCCCATATTGAGGCTCTGGCGATCCTCGATCGAAGGGGCGCAGCAGAACAAAACCATTGACAAAGAGCGCCATCGCCCTTATAATTTTAGAACACTAGTTCTACCTCCGGGCACCGTTGTTACGAGCAGACCCGCCTTGCGCTTCGGTCGGGGCCTCCGGCCAATGCCTAGTCACGAGCAACTGTAACGGTGGGGAGGATAACGGCGGATCTCATCCGCCGCGGTACTCCGCTCTGATGCTGCCGCACCTGTGCCGGCGGCATCAACTGTACTGCCCTTGGGCAACGAGGGAGTCTCGGTATGGCTGTGACAAGCAAGGAGCTCAACGACCACGGCGCGACTCGCACAGCGAGGCTGCCGCGAAACGTGGGGAGGCTGGCCTATCTGATCACCTTTCTGCTCGCGGCGCTGGCGATCTATGTGCTCGTGGGCGCGGCAGTGCGGTGGGGGCAGGTCCATCTCGACGACCTGCGCTACGGCAGGCCGCGCACGAGTCACATTGAGGGCTTTGTAGGCCACGAGGCCTCAGGGAGCCCAACCCGCCTGATCGGCATGAACATTGCCCGGCAGGTGGTGCTCCTCGAGCTGCCCGGCGGCGATGCGAGCCAGGTACGTAGCCTGCCGGGGCCGTACCTGTTTGGGGCTGACGAAGATCTGACTCCTGTGTTATTATCTCTTCATGATATCGATGGTGACGGCCAGGACGACCTGATCGTCAGCGTCCGCAACGAGCGGATCATCTACCTAAATCGCGACGGGGGCTTCCGGCTGCCCACATCGGAGGAGCAGCAGCGGATCGTCCAGGAGCTTGGGACGTGACAACGCCTGATGATCGTCGCCCGGGCCGCCCGCCCGCCCACCCGAGTCAGGCCCCAGAAGAGCGTCAGGGGCGCTCGCGTCGCCAGCCCCTCTTCCCGCTCGAGGCCGACGATATAGCATCGGGCGCGCGGCGCGGCCCACCATCGCCGCTGGGCGACCTCCTGGGCGACATCGACGCGGCCCTACCCACCAGAGCTTCGCCCCGGCGGGCAGCTCCAAGCGCAGCGCCTTGCGGCCGCGGGTCTTCACGAAGAACTGCGCGTCTGTCACCACTTGGCCGTCACGCGAGATCTGGCTGGTGAGTTTCGCGAAATCGACCACCTGGTCCACCGTCTCACCGGCGGCATACCACTCCACGCCGACCTCCAGCGCGAAGGGCCGCGCGGTGTACTGGTAGATCGCGAGCGACGGGGCGCTGGAGAGCAGGCGGAATTCAGCGGGCAGTTCCAGTGGCTCCAGCTTCAGGAGACCGCCGTCCGCTTTGCGAATCTCGTGTTTCACCTGCGCCGGGCTGACGACCTGGAGGTAGCCGCGTTCGGCCTGCACGTTGAGCGGGCGCACCTTTCTTCGATCCCTGCGCGAGTTTCTCTACGGGATGATGGGGTATGAATTCGAGAAGCATGGCATCGCCATGCGTGCTTCGATGGAGACTCTGTTCATGGCCGTAACATTCGGCGACATGCTCGGTCTCCCGATCATCCCCCCGTACTATTCGCTGCGCCTGTTGCCCTACGTGGTGCCCCAGATCTCCACCTGGAAGCGCCGCATGCTCAGGGAAAAAGACCTCACCGACGCCCTCGCGTAAGATTCAGGACTGAGGAGTGAGCATGCTGGACTGAGGGAGACCGAGTGACCCGGGACTCGGGACATTGGACCCGGAACGCAGAAGAGAGGGGGTGATTCTCATTTC
>JAAXUL010000959.1 GCA_013336035.1 Chloroflexales bacterium | reverse complement strand
GCGCGATCGGCACCCGGCCGATCGCCCGGTGCCGTGGGTAGCATATCCCCACTGTCTTGGAATGGGATAAGAAGCCGTGCGGGCACCGCCACCACTCCATGCACCGTGCCCCGGCGCTAGGGAAAGACGGCCCCCAGGGCGGCACCATGGGCGGTGATGGCATCATAGGTGGTCACTCGCTGCGGCGGAGCCCCACCTCGTCGGTGCAGCGCCGGGAGCGCCGCGGGCAGGAGGAGGGGCCAGAGGACGAGGGCGACAATGACGGCCCAGCGCAGGATATTGCGCTGGGCCTGCTGGGACGACAGATGGGTGATCATCGTGTGGGGATGGAGGAGCGTAGGCTCAGGGCTTAGTCATCACGACCGCCCTCGTGCTCGCCGTTCTCGTTCTCGCCGTCCTCGTGCTCGTCGCCCTCGCCACCCTCGCCGCCGGTCGTCGTGGTGCCAGAGGCGGTTGCCGGGGAGTAGAGCAGCTGCCCACTGGTGGCGTCCACGTAGGCCATCCCGGCGTCGAGGGGCACCTCGTAGGCGACCGCGCCCTGGAAGCTCACCAGGGTCGGCGTGCCCGTCAGGGTGGCGCCAGGCACGCCAGCGAGGGCGAGCGTGCCGGCCTGCTCGGCCGAGACCGGGTAGCTCACGGTCCCAGTCTGGGCGCCGGTGGTACTTGCGGGGGCCTGGGGCGCGCTGGCGACGGTCGCCTGCGGGGCGGCGGTGGGCGCTGGCGCGGCGGCGGCTGTCGCCTGCGGGGCGACGGTGGCCGGCTGGGCGGCGACGGTGGGCGCAGTCGTGCTCCCCGTGCTGCCACCAGCGCTGTTCAGCCAGAAGGCCAGCAGTATCAGGATGAGCGCCGTCAGCGCAACCGACCAGCCAATCAATGCGCGTCTGTTCACAAAGAAACTCCTCATCGGTCATCATAGAAACCTGCTATAAGCATAGGAGCCCTTGCTTGGATAATCATTGGAATCAGCTGTACCTTTTCCAATCACGCTCATACCCTCGTGGGCTGCAAGGATTAATGCCAATTTGCAATGAATACCATAACAACATGCCCGCTCATTGCGCTGACAATAACCCGATCTGGCACTGATCATGGGCGTTTTCTCGTGATATTCCAAGGAAGTCATCCTATAGTTGTGATGGGAAGGCCGGTACGCCCGCCTGCCGCCGGTGTCCGGTGTGGTTGCCGGCGGTCACACCCGCCGGCGCTGGGTCATGTCACGCAGAGGAACCATGATGGGTATGGATCATCGCTCGCTCGCCTTTGACCTGACCCGGGCCGCCGTGATGGCGACAGGGCACGTGGTGCCCGACCCCATCCGCTGTGTCCAGTGCGGGATCTGCTCGTACAACTGTCCGCTGGGCCTCGATGTGCGGGCCTACGCCTGGGCGGGCACCCCCATCACCGACAGCCGCTGCCTGACCTGCGGCCAGTGCGTCGGCCGCTGCCCGCGCGGCGCCCTGTGCTTCGCACCCACAGCGCAGCCTGTTTAAGCCGTCGGAGGAGTCGCCATGGCCACCGCCTATGTCATCGTCGGCTCCGGGGTCGCCGGCATCGCCGCCGCCGAGACCCTGCGCGCCCGCGACCCCGGAGCTGGCATCACCCTGGTCAGCGAGGACCCGGCCGGCTTCTACTCGCGCCCCGGCCTGGCCTACTATCTGAGCGGGCTCATCCCCGACCGGCAGCTCTTCCCCCGCTCGCCCGAGGCCCTGCGCGCCCTCAACCTGACCTGGGTGCAGACGCGGGTGGATGGCATCGAGCCCCAGGCCCAGCGCCTCACCCTGGCCGGCGGGCGGCGCCTGCCCTATGACCGTCTGCTCCTGGCCACGGGCGCCCGCGCCGCCCCGCCCGACTTCCCCGGCGGCGCGCTCGACGGCGTCGTCACCCTTGACACCCTCGACGATGCCCGCCGCCTGGTGCGCCGCGCCCGCCGCGGTGTCCACGCGGTCGTGGTGGGCGGCGGCATCACCGCGCTGGAGCTGGCCGAGGGCCTGCACGCCCGTGGCTGCCACGTCCACTATCTGCTACGCGGGGCGCGCTACTGGGCGAATGTGCTCGACGCCGAGGAGTCGCAGCTGGTCGAGGCGCGCCTGCGCGCCGCCGGGATCACCCTCCACCACCACACCCAGGTGCGCGAGGTGATCGGCACGCGGGGAAAGCTCAGCGCGGTCGAGACCACGGGCGGCGCGCGCATCCCCTGCCAGATCCTGGCGGTGGCGATCGGCACCCGCCCGCGCCTCGAGCTGGCCCGCGGCGCCGAGCTCGGCGTGGAGCGCGGCATCCTGGCCGATGAATATCTCCAGACCAGCGTGCCGACCATCTTCGCCGCCGGCGATGGCGCCCAGGTCCGCGACCCGCGCACGGGCCAGGCCAGCCTCGATACGCTCTGGCCGACGGCCCGCGCCCACGGCGAGGCCGCCGCGCTGAATATGGCCGGGACCCCGACGCGCTACCAGCGTACGGTGGCGATGAACGTCACCCTGCTCGCCGGCCTGCCGACGACGCTCATCGGCGCCCTGGGCGCGGGCGGCGACGATGCGGACCTGGTGGCGATCGCCCGGGGTGATAGCGAGACCTGGCGCGCGGCCGCGCCGGCCTGGGTCGTCGTCGAGCGCCACGAGGTCAACCGCGTGCGGCTGGTGCTCGGCGAGCGGTGCCTCCGCGGCGCCCTGGTGATGGGCGACCAGACGCTCTCGCGCCCGCTCCAGCGCCTGATCGCCGCCGAGGCTGATGTCACGCCCATCCGGTCCGCCCTCCTGGCCTCCGGCGCCGATGTTCCGAGCGTGCTCCACCAGTTCTGCAGCGCGTGGGAGGCCACCAATGGCCCAGATCGCTAAGCTCCCGGCGGCGGGGAACACCCGCCCGCCGCGCCAGCAGACCTACGAGCTCGAGATCGCCGTGGTCGCGGTCGGGGCCGTCACCGCGCTGTACATCTGGGGCGCGCGCGCCGGCACGCCGGCGGCCAGCGACTTCTTCGGCCACAGCCTGGGTGTAGTCGGCTTCCTGCTGATGCTAGCCACCGAGACGCTCTACTCGCTGCGCAAGCGCGCCCGCGGCCGAGCCATCGGCCGACTGAGCACCTGGCTCCAGTGGCACATTGTGATGGGCATTGTTGGCTCGTACATGGTGCTGCTGCACACCGCCTGGCAGTTCCAGGGTCTGGCCGGGGTGGTGACCCTGCTGACCGCGGTGGTGGTGCTGAGCGGGTTCGTCGGCCGCTACATCTACACCGCCATCCCGCGCACCCTCGACGGGGCCGAGCAGACCCTCGGCGACCTGGAGCGGCGCCGTGCCAGGGCCCCGCGCCGCGTCCCCGTGCAACAGGTCGTCGACGGGCCGGTGATCCGCCTGGATGTCGAGCGCAAGCACCTGACGAACCTCATCAAGATGGTCGCCTACCAAGCGGAGAGTGACCTGCTGCGAGCGGTGGCGCCTCACTACCGCCGCGT
>JAAXUL010000247.1 GCA_013336035.1 Chloroflexales bacterium | reverse complement strand
GGCGTGTTCAGCGGCAACGCCCCCCACGCCATGCGCTCGCTCGGCACCCTGGCGCCGGCCTGCCTCCTCGCGGGGGTCGCGCTCGCCGCGCTCGCTGAGGCGCTGCCAGGCCCTCGCCCCTCTCCCACAGCGCAGGGGAGAGGGGGCCGCGCGCTCGTCGCCCTGGCCCTTGGCGCCAGCCTGCTCTTCAACGCCTGGCTCTACTTCGGCGCCATGCGCGTGGAGCCCACGGTCTACGGCGAGTTCGACCTGCTCGAGACGAGCATGGGCCTGGTGGCCCGGGCGCCCTTCGAGGCGGCGGACCCCGAGCTGCGGGCGGTGCGGGTCTATGTGCCCGAGGCGCTGCGCGGCGAGGACACCCTGCGCTTTCTGACCTGGGGCCTGCCTATCGGCGCCTACACGGGCGCGCCCCTGCCCGCCGACGCGCCGGCCCTGGTGCTGCTGCCCGCCTCGGCCAGCCCCGCCGAGCAGGCGGACGCCCTGGAGGCCCTGGGCCCCGGCGCTGAGCCCCTCGGCGCTACGGCGACCTACCCGAGCAGCGATATGCCCATCGCCCTGGCCTTCGGGCGCGGCGCCGCGGCGGCGCGCCTGCTCGCGGCGGCCAGGTAGCGTGCCGAGACGCCGACCTCGGCCGGACTCGCTGTGTGGACGGCCCGCGCCCAGAAGCCATAAGGCAAGGTTCGTAACCGAGTTACGGTCTTCGCCACTGCCCGCGGCGGGGGTGCGGGGACCGGAGGGCCCCCGCAAAGGGTGATTGTGGAGGGCAACCCCCTCCACGCCTCCCACAGACTGTCAAGTAAAAAGCCGCGCAGCGAAACCTTGTCTAAGGCTACTTACAGGGGTCTGTAACCAGAAGATAGAAATGGCGAAATGCGCATCGGACTGGCATGATGAGGTGTTCAAAGCGCCCATCAGCCAAGGAGAACGATGCGCATTCCTCGGGAATTGTATCAAATGCAGCGGCAGATAACGCAGCGGTTGCCGGCACTGCGCCCAGCTCAGATCGTTGGCCTGACGCTGTGGGTCTACGGCGCCGCACTGGCTAAAAGCGCCTGTATGAACGCCGTGCTGGTCGAACTCGAGCGCTTGATGCCCTGGGCCACTGCTCGCCAGCGCCTGCGCGAATGGCTCAAGGATGGCTTGGACAAAGCCCGTCCCTGTCAGACCCAGGTCGATGTGACGGCCTGTTTCCCGCTCCTGCTGCGCTGGGTCATCAGCTGGTGGCAAGGCTCGACCACTTTGCCCCTGGCGATTGATGCCGTCTCCCACCAGGACCGCGTCGTCGCGGAGGAGAGGCACCGCCAATGCGCTTGGCCCTCACCTCCTGCCCTGTGCTACGATACAGGCATCAACTTAGCAGTAACTGCATCCAAATGACCCGAGGCGCGGAGGCTTGTATGGATGGAACACCGGTGCCCATCCGCTTTGTCGACCCCTGGCTGCGCATCCCGCCCACGCTGACGGCATTTCTGCCGATGACGTGGTACTGGGCCGACGAGGAACTGCGCGCCGAGCTCCAGGCGAGCATCGCGGCGATGGTGCGCCGCGACCCCGCGCTCCTCCCGGCGTTGCGGGCGCGCACGCGCACCTTCCGCGCCCCGGCCGCCGAGGGGCTTGTCACAGCCCTGGAGCTCGCCGGGCTGCTGTAGAGGTTTCATGAACGATTTCTTGCTCGTCCTCGCCATCGCCACCCTTGCCGCGGGCCTGACCTACCTCGGGGTGCCTGTGGCCGAGCGCTTCGATGTGCCGCAGCGGGCGGTGAGCGGGGCGCTCCAGTTCGCCGCGGGCATCATCACGGCAATTGTGGCCTTCAGCCTGATGCCGCCCGCGGTGCGGGCGGGCTCATACCTCTGGGTCGTGCTCGGCTTCTTCACAGGCGGCGTGCTCTATGTGATCCTGGAGTACGCCTCGGCGCGCGCGCTGTCCGGCTCGGCGGGCAGCAACGAGGGATCGGTCTCGCTGGGCCTGTACATTGGTATTCTGGTCGATCTACTGATCGACGGGGTGGTGATCGGGATCGGGGCGACGCTGACCCCTGAGACGGGCCTGCTGCTGGCCCTGGGCCTGGCCATCAGCACGGCGCCCCTGGCCTTTGTCACTACAGCGACCGCGCGGCAGCAGGGCGTATCCGCCGAGCGGCGTCGGTTGCTCTCCTACCTCTTCGTGGCAGCGATCGTCGGTGGGGCGATGCTTGGCTACCTGGTGCTACGCAACCGCTCGCTCGAGGCCAGGATAATCCTGGTCGCCCTGGCCTCAGGCTTCTTGATCACGATGGTCACACAGGGTATGATCCCCGAGGCCAACAAGGAGGGTGAGCCTGGCTTCGCCGGCATCCTCTTCGTCAGTGGTCTGTCGCTCTACCTGCTGATGTCGCTGGGGTTTGGCCAGAACTAGGCAGAGCCTGAGATACGCCCTGGCGCTGCTGTTCGGCCTGATCGTGGCGCGCACGAGCGGCTCGTGGCGCGCAGATCGACCGCTCGCAGCTTCCGAGCGCAGGGCGGGCAGCAGCAATACGCCGATCTGAATGTCAGGCCATCGTTGTCTCTTTTTTTTCGATGATTGCCGATCTCGGTACTATCACCTACCCGCTACTGAGGAATAGCAGTGAGCAATCCGCCCGCCGCGACCGCAGATCGCCTTGAGCGCGAGCAGATCATCTGGCTCGCCACGGTGCGGCCAGATGGCCGACCGCACCTGGTCCCCCTCTGGTTTGTCTGGGCTGGTGGTAGCATCTATCTCTGCGTGACTGGCTCCAGCGTGAAGGTGCGCAACATCGCGGCCAACCCCGCTGTCTCGCTCGCGCTGGAGAGCGGGAGCGCCCCCGTGGTGGTCGAAGGCCACGCCGCTCTGCTCGCGCGCCCCTGGCCCGACAAGGCCGTGCTAGGCTTCCAGCGCAAGTATGACTGGACGCTCACGACTGACGCCGAGTACGACACGCTCGTCGCCGTCACGCCGCAGCGCTGGCTGATGGCGCAAGAGTAAACGATGGATATCCTACACCCTGACCTCGACGCCTATCTCGACAGTCTCGACGGCAAAGGCGCGAACACCGCACGCGCCCGCCGCGCCGACCTCGTCGGCCTGAGCCAGTGGTGGGAGCAGGCTCGTGGCCAGCCCTTCGAGCCCGCGCTGTTCGCCGAGCGCGAGGTGCCGGCCTGGGTGCGCTAGCGCCAGGTCGAGGACGGCGCCGCCCCCGCGACGATCAATCGGGCGCTCTCTACCGGCCAACGCTGCTGGACCTGGCTGGTCGCCCAGGGCCGCGCCCGCGCGAACCCTTTCCTGGCGATCACCACCGTGTCGCAGGAACCGCCCGCCCCGCGCAAGCTCGACCGTGCGGCGGTGGACGCCCTGCTGTGCGCCGCAGCCGACGAGGACAACCTCACCCTGCGCCGCTGCAACGAGGCGCTGCTGGCCCTGCTGATCTACGCCGGCCTGCGCTCGCAGGAGGATCGTAGCAGTCTACGTTGGTGCGACGGTCAGCGTAATTGCCGCCACCCTGGCCGTATTGTCTGCTCGGCCCCGACCTTGCCGAAGGGCGGTGCCAGGCTGCCGTCGGGCAGTTGCGGGCCGTGGCCGGAGATGAAGGCCCGGTTGCCACGCACGCGGACAAAGGCGAAGGGTAGCCGCACACCAGCGGGCGCCGGCGCGGTTGCGGGCAGCGCCAGGCCAAGGGCGCTGAGACGGCTCTCAATCGTGGTAGCTTCTGGCATCTTTCCTCCTATATCCCTCACAGCGCCGCATCCAGCATAGGTATGAGCGCCGCGTTGAGCGCCGCGTAGCCCGCCGGGCTGAGATGGAGCTCGTCGTCGGCATAGGTCGAGCGCACGTAGCCGTCTGGACCCGCCAGCACCGCCGCGCTGTCAAACAGCTGGACGCCCTCGCCAGTAAGTGCCGGCAGCCCGGCATTCACCGCGCTGATGGCCGCCTGCACTGCCTGGTCGGGCGCATACCCACGGGCCAGGGGGAAGATCGTGGTCACGATGACCTGTGCCCCCAGGGCGCGTGCGCTGCTCACCACCGCGATGATGGCGCCCCGCGTCGCGGCGATAGCTCTGTCGACCTCACGCGACCGTGGATGCAGCCCGGTCAGGTCATTCACGCCCATCTGTATGACGACAATGTCCGGGCGCAGCGGCACGACCATCGTCGGGAAGCGTCGCGCCAGGTACGGCGCCGAGGCCCCGGGGACGCCAGCGGCAATACACTGGAACCCAGGCAGCACCGGCACGTGCCACCAATCGGCTCGCGAGTCGCCGAAGAATATGACTCGTTGTGTTGTCGAGAGCGGGTGCATGCGCCTGCTACTCGGCGGGGGCCGAGCAGATGAACTCGACCTCGTTCCCATCGGGGTCGTTGACGTACATCGTGCGGCTCGCCAGCACGGGGTGCTTACCACCCCGCGGCGTGTAGCCGGCGGCGACGAGCGCCTCACGCTGGGCGTCGAAGGCCTCCGGCGGCAGCGCCAACGCGAGGTGGTGCAGCTGGTAGCCCGACGGCTGGCTCAGCACGTCATTGCCCTTAGGAACGAGGACTATCATAGCGGGGATGCCGGCCGCTCCCTCGCCGGCCTTGAGGAAGGCGTTCCGCAGCGTCGGCGGCGAGATCAACTCCAACCCAAGCAGGTCGCGGTAGAAGCGCAGCGCCCGCTCTTTATCCGCCGTCCATAGCACAATCTCGGCGATCCCGACGATATGAGCCATAGCTCTCAACTCCTTCCGTGATACGATTTCTGGGTATTGTACGGCCTGAGGCGCCAGCGTGGTCGCCCCAAGCGCGCTGCTGGTCCGTCTCACGCCAATACCTGGCGCCTTCACCCGGTCCCCACCAATGCCCGCATGCGCGCGGCGGTCGCCTCGAGCGTCTGCCAGTCGCCGCGGAAGGCGTTGTAGGCCAGGTTGTGCAGGGAGCACGCGCTGAGCCGGGCTGCGAGATTGGACGGCCAGTAGCCCACCTCACGCCAGCGGCGCTCCAGCGCCTCCCGAAGCAGCGGGACGTCGAGGTCGGGATGCCAGGGCGCCCAGAACTCGAACCAGGCCAGGTGGTCGCCGGCATCCTCGCCCAGCTCTTCGAGGCCGACCTCGACGCCCTCGCCATCCTGCTGGCCGAGGAGCGACCCGCCGCCGAGCGGCTACTCGCCTTCGCCAATCACTCGGTCGCCACCTTCGACGAGCACCGCTGGCTCATCCCAGTGGGCATTGACCTGTACGGTACGGCCACCCACGACGAGCAAGCCCGCGGCTTCATCCAGCGCTACCTGGGCCGCTACCGCGAGGCGCTCGCCGCCCTGATCGCCCAGGGCGTCGCTCGTGGCGAGTTCCGCCCGGTCGAGCCCCACGACGCCGCCAACGCCCTACTGGCCCTGGAGGAGGGTTTGTCCCTGCTCTGGGCCTCTGACCCCGACAACGTCCGCTACCGCGAGGGCTTCGCCGTGGGGGTGCAGCTCTTCGTCAACGGTTTGAGGAGGAGTTGATGCGCTTTCACGACAAGGTTGTTCTGGTGGTCGGTGCTTCAGGCGGCCTCGGCGCGGCCATCGCCGCGGCCTTCGCCGCCGAAGGCGCCCAGCTCGTCCTCGCGGCCCGCCGGCCCGAAACGCTCGCCCCGCTCGCGGCCCGCCTGGATGCTACCGCTCTCGCCGCCGACTTGACCGACACTGCCAGTCTCGCCGCCCTACGGGACGCCACGCTGGCCGCCCATAACCACCTCGACGTGGTGGTGAACGCCACGGGGCACGACGTGCGTAAGCCCCTGACGGAGCATACCTCGGAGGACCTCTGGCGCACCCTGGACGTGAACCTGCTCGGGGCGATGGAGCTGACGCGCCTCTTTCTGTCTGTGATGAACGACGGCGTGATCCTGCACCTGGGCGGCTTCGCCGACGGGCGGCTGGCCTTCCCGTACTACAGCGCCGACGTCGCCTCGCGGGCCGGGCTGCGCGCCTTCGTCGAGTCGGTCAACCGCGAGCTGGCGCTCGAAGGGCGCCGCAGCCTGGTCGCCTTCTTCTCGCCAAGCCCGGCCGATACCCCAGCTGAGCGGCCATTCCACCCGCTCTGGCGGGCAATGGGTACGGCGATCGTTCCCCCGGAGCGTGTCGCGGCCGAGGTGATCAGCGCCGTCGCCCGCCGAGGCCCGTTCACCGTGATGGGTGGGCCGCTTACTACAAGCCTTCGCCGCGCTCAACGCCGTCGCCCCGGGGCTGGCCGACGCCCTGCTGATGCGCCGCTACGGGGCATTGATGCGCCGCGTCTTCGGCGACGAGGAGCCGGCACCACCGCCACAGGGCAGAGCCCTTGGCATCCTGCTGTTGGCGAAGCCGGCGCGAAGCGCTATCGCCGTCTCGATCCTGGCCTACCTGCTCCTCCTTGCGGTGCCACTGCTCGACGTGACTGTGGCAGCGAAGGCCGGCATCGCCGGCGGCCTGATCGCCATAGGTGAGGTGACCTTCTGGGCAGGGGCGGCGCTGCTTGGCCGCGAGCTGGTCGCCCGGTTTCGCCGCTACCTCAACCCCTGCGCCTGGTTCTGCCGTCCGGGAGGTAGCCGATGAGCACGGCGCTGATGACGCGAAGCGTCGGCGCGAAGCGCTATCGGGTCACGCTTGGTCCGGGATGTGATGGGCCTGTGCTTTCTGATCGAGCGCCACTACGCGCCCTACCCGAAGTGGTTCGGCAGCGCGTTCCAGCGGCTCGCCTGCGCGGCCGAGCTCTGCTCAAGCGCAGAGACTATTTCACGGGCAGCGATGCGGTAAAATACAGTTGTGGATGCTGGTGAACCGCTCCAGAGCCAACTTTTAATCAGAGGGTCGCGGGTTCGATCCCCGCCCGGCTCACCACAAAGGGCGTACGGACGCCGAATCTCGAGGCCCTCTGGGGGCCGGTTTTGTAAGGGGTTCTCCCGCGGCGGGCCTTACACTCGCCAGAGGGGCGAAAGCCCTTCGAGCGACAGCGAGCTGAGCTCATCCCCCCAGCGTGAGCTCGCCGCGGACGACGACCACGGCGCCCCCGCCTACCCGCACGGTCGTGATCGCCTCGGGTGGCCCGACCACCTCCACGGTCGCCTGGCCCGGCCGCCCCATCCAGTGGCCCTGCTCCGCAATCCAGGTCGGGGTGTCGATCAGCCCGTAGTGCCAGAGGTAGGCGGCCATCCCGCCTGTCGCCGAGCCGGTGAAGGGATCCTCAGGCGAGTCCGGCGGCACGCCGAAGTGGCGCGCGAACGTACGTCCCGAAGCGGTCGCCCCGCCGATACAGAACAGGTGCGGGCTGAAGAAGTCACCCCGGGCGCGCAGCGCGCTGTAGGCGGCGACATCCACCCGTGCGCGGCGGAGGGCGGCATGGTCGCGCAGGGGGATCATCAGCTGCGGGGTGCCGGTGCTCACCGTCTGCAGCGGGGCGCCAGGTAGCGCGTCGGCGGCAGCGAGCCCGAAGGCTGGCAGCACCTCGGCCGGGTCGTAGACCATCAGGAAGCGCGGGGCCAGCTGGCTCATCACGATCGCGCTGACCTGACCGTCGCGTGCATGGATCGCGACCTCGATCACCCCGGCGGGCAGCTCCAAGGTGATGCGCGTCGCGTCACCGGCCAGCGTGATCTGGCCGGCGTCCACGAGGGCGAAGATCGTCGCGATGGTCGGGTGGCCGGCGAGGGGGATCTCCTCGGCCGGGGTGAAGTAGCGCGCGCCCACGTCGGCTACTGTCGAGCGGACGACGAAGGCGGTCTCCGAGAGGTTCATCTCGCGGGCGATGGCCTGCATCGTCGCGGCGTCGAGCAAGTCGGCGTCAAAGATCACCGCGCAGGGGTTCCCGCCGAGGGGCCGGTCGGTGAAGGCATCGACGAGTCGGTAGGGGTAAGTAACCATACAAGATCCTCACAGCGTACACACCAGTTTCGGCGAGGATAGCAGCCAGACACCTCTCTGTCGAGCGACAAGCTGGAGAGCATTGAGGAGCACAAGTACCACTGAGGCCAGTGCTGGTCAGGGATACGCTCTGGAGGAGTCAGGGAGACTCTCTGAACCCGCCCTCGCCGGTTCGGTGTCTACCGCGCAGCTCGCGCGACCGGGCGCTCTGTCCCTGTGCACAGATCGAAGACGCGGAAGCTGCGTGTGGCGAGGTCGAGGGTGGCGCACGTGGCGCTGTCGCGGGCGGTTACGCCGTTGACCGAGCCCGGGTTGAGCACGAGCAGCCCGCCGAGATGAACCTCTCGGAGACCGCCTTCGTCGTCCGCTCGACAGTAGCCGACGTGGGCGGAGATCGGCTTCAATCGAGCTAGAGCCGGTCATCCTTCATACGGGCAACGCCTCGGCAAGCACCCGCTCGCGAATGGCAGGATGGAGATCGGGCTCGATCACCAGGTCGATCCGCCGGCCCAGCAAATCTTCAAGATCCTGCATGAGCGCGATGTAGTCCAGTAGGCTGCGTGTCTCATCGATCGTAATCAGCAGATCGATATCGCTGGTTGGGCGCGCCTCGCCACGGGCGACGGAGCCAAAGACGCGCACATTCGTCGCGCCGTAGCGCCCCGCGAGCTCCAGGATCTCCGCCCGGTGTGAGCCGATGCTCTGAAGGGTTGCCGTCGCACTTCCGGGCATCTCCATCGCGACCTCCTATGCTCCAGAATGGGTCACGCTCCCGCACATAGTACCAGATCACCCCTGTCGCTGGTCTCCAGAGTCACGGCCAGCGGATCGGCAGGTGCGCTGTCGATCATCCCTCGCTCCTTCCTCACACCACCAGCCTGCTGACGCCATCACCATCCCGACGAGCGGTGCTGGGGGCAGCGATCCAGTATACTCGGGGGCAGCATCCGTCCTGCCAGAGAGGCCCCAATGACCGCCATCGAGGTTCGCCCGCTCATCCCCGCCGACCGTGCCGCCTGGGAGCCGCTGTGGGCCGGCTACCTGACCTTCTACGAGGCCCAGATCCCCGCCGAGACCACCGAGGAGACCTGGCGCCGCTTCCACGACCCTGCGGTGCCGATGCACGCCCTCGGCGCCTTCCACGAGGAGCGGCTCGTCGGGATCGTCCACTACCTGTTCCACTACTCCTGCTGGACGACCGGCCCCTACTGCTACCTCCAGGATCTCTTCACCGCGCCTGATCTCCGGGGCCAGGGCGTGGGGCGAGCGTTGATCGAGGCGGTCGCCACCGCCGCCCAGGCGGCCGGCGCCAGCCGGGTCTACTGGCTCACCCACGAGACCAACACCCAGGCCATGGCGCTCTACGACCAGGTCGCCACCCGCTCCGGTTTCATCCAGTACCGACGCCTCTTCGACTGAGCATCGGCGCGCCTGGCTCACGGCGCGTCCCTGTCCGCCAATTCGATCTGAAGGTGCGTGACCCGACAGGTGAAGCCAGCGCCCGTTGGGCTGCAGGCATAGACCCCGACATGCAGCTCGGCCGGGCACGCGTGCAGGTGGGCGATACGCATCTGGCGCCATTCAGCGCC
>JAAXUL010000246.1 GCA_013336035.1 Chloroflexales bacterium | reverse complement strand
CCGCATCCTGACCGTCGCCGGCTCGCCCGCCGCCGCGGACAGCGACGAGCTGTACGCGATCATCAGGGGCTACGGCATCGACCCCGCGGTCGCCCTGGCCTTCTTCCAGCACGAGAGCCAGTACTGCACCACCGGTAGCTGCGCCCGGGCAGGCCTGCGCAACTGGGGCATGCTGCGACGCCACATTAAGGCCGATCGCAACGCCGGCAGCGGCGCGGGCTTCGCCCGCTACGCTAGCTGGCACGACGGCGTGCGCGACTGGTGCGAGCTGATCCTCGGCTATATCGGCAGGGGCAGGGACACCGTCGAGAAGGCTGTGCCATCCTACGCGCCCCAGAGCGACGGCAACGTGCCCACGGCCTACATCAGCGCCATCAGGCGCCAGGTCTCCGCCTGGTCGGGGCAGGCCGCGGGCGACCTCGCGCTACGGGCCTATGACGAGTCCCTCGACCGGGCCCTTGTCGCCGAGACCTTCCTGACCGCCGACGTCGAGTTCCACCCCACCTGGGCCTTCCACAACTTTATGCTCACCGAGGCTCACGCGGGCAGGCCCCTCGGCGTGCCGGTGGACGAGAGCCGCATCATCACTGTCGGCGGCCAGCGCTTCGCCGTGCAGGTCTTCGCCCTCGACACCCTCTACACGCCGATCGCGTCGGTCGAGGCCGAGACTAACTGGGGGGATGTGCGCCGCCTCAGCACGCTGCTGCGCAAGGGCCCGGCGCCCACCCCGGCGCCGACCAGCGCGCCGTAGATCCAGCCCGCGGCTGCTACGCCGCGCCGCGCAGCGTCCGCAGCTGCTGGCCGAACCTGTCGGCGTGGGCCACGGTGGCGCAGGTCGCGCGCGAGCCGTCTCTGCCGTCCACCACCAGGGTGCCGTAGCCAAGCAGCCGGCCCATAGTGTCCTGGCGCACCGTCACCGCGTCGACCTGCTCAAGGGGCAGATCCAGATCGACCCGGTAGACCGTGCCGGAGCGGATGAGGATGCGCCGCTCGGTGATCACGAAGAGCGAGCCGGCGACGGCCATGAGCGTAGCGGCCCAGAACAGGCCGGCCACGATCATGGCCGCCGCGCCGTAGAGCGGCTCGTTGTAGTTGAACAGGGTCAGAGCAAGGCAGGTGAACATGACCGGGCGCACAAAGATCGCCCAGTGGAGCTTCCCCTGGTAGACAATCATCTCGCCGGCGCTCGCGGGCTGCTGGGTGTCGCTCATAAGGGCTCCTTCATCGAGTTGGCCTCGCAGCTCGATTCTGGTCTGTCGCCCTTACCGCCGTGTTACCGCCCCTGCCGCTCTAGCCAGGCCAGGGCCGCGTAGAGGCCCACGAGCGTCTTACCATCCTCGAAGCGGCCCGCCGCCAGCGCGTCGTCCAGCTCGGCCAGGGGCAGCTCGACCGGGTGCAGGCGCTCGTCCCAGTCGGGCGTGGCCTCGGCGGGCGCCAGGTCGAGGGCCAGGAAGATCGCCGTCACCTCGTCGGTGAAGCCCGGCGAGGTGCGGTAGCTTGCCAGGGGGATGAGCCGCCCGGCGGCGTAGCCTAGCTCCTCGGCAAGCTCACGGGCGGCGCAGGCCGCGGGCTCCTCGCCGGGCTCGCGCAGGCCCGCCGGGATCTCCTCGAAGTCGGCGCCGCCGGCCAGGCGGAACTGCCGCACTAGCATCACCCTGTCGTCGTGGATGGCGACCACGCCCACGCCGCCCCGGTGGGCCACCATATCGCGCCGGGCGGTCTGCCCGTCGTCCAGCCGCGCCTGGCCTGTGTACACCTTGAAGATCGGCCCGCTGAACACTTCCTCCCGCTCGACCCAGGTCTCCATGGTACCCCCCTATATTATGAGCGCTCACCCTAGCGAACGCAGCGAGCGCTCACCTCTCACTCCCCCTTCGATCAGCACCCCCCGCCGGTAGGCCTCGACCAGCTTCTCGAGGTCGGCCAGCTGGCCCAGCAGCTCGCGGCCGGTGTCGGTGTCGGCGATCAGCACGCGCCGCGGGTAGGTCTCGACACGCTCGGTCTCGGGCGTCGGGTCGCTCCCCTCGCGGTTCAGCGCCTCGGCGTCGCTGAACGGCTCGTAGGCCGCCAGCAGCAGCTCGTGCGAGTTGCCGATCAGCGTATAGCCGGCGATCCCGGTCACCGACTGGTAGGCCTCACTCATGCCGCCGTCGATCACGATCATACGGCCGTTGGCCCGCAGGGGCCGCTCGCCCTTCTTAACCTTCACAGGCGTGTGGCCATTGATAATATGCCCGCCCTCGGGGTCGCCGCCAAAGGCGGCCAGCACGCGCCGGCAGAAGGCCTCGTCATCGCGCAGGGCGTAGTACGGGCCCTTCGGCTCCTCGTGGGTGGCCGGGTCGGCGAGCACATAGCGCTCGAAGGTGGTCATGCGCTCGCGCCCGAACAGGGGCGAGTGCCGCCCGCACCACAGGTACCACATAGCGTCCTGCCCGGCCTGGCGCGCCCGCTCGTCGCGGCTGAAGAAGGCCTCGCGCGCCATCTGCTCGTAGCGCCGCAGCAGGGCCGGCCCCGCCAGCGGCTCGCCGCCGAGGGGGAAGGCGACAAACTCGCCCCGCTCGTCCACGGGCAGGTAGCCGTGGAACTTCAGGTTGCCGTCCTGGACCTGGAACATGCCCCCGTAGGCGTAGAGGAAGCGGATGTGCGCTTGCAGCCGCGCGCTGGCCTGGAACTGCTCGCGCAGCCCGGCCATCACCTCGGCCTCGCCCTGGGTCAGGGCGGCCCGGTCGCCCGCGCCAAGGGTCGGCCAGCTGGTGTCGAGCAGCGGGTGGGCCACGCCGTCGACGGTGAGCGTGCCCTGGCGCAGGTCGACCGCGTCGAGCAGCAGCCGCTCGTCCATCTCGTACTCGGGGTGGCGCCGGATCGCCTGGGCCTCGAGCTTCAGCTGGATCACGGTGATGGCCTTGTGCATACGGGCCAGCAGCTCGAGCGGGAAGCCCTCGACGGGCGGCCCGGCCTTGGGCGTAAAGCGCGCGCACGGGTCGTCGCCGTACACGGCCTCGGCGAAGCGGGCCAGGCCGCGCAGGCTGATGTCGTAGCCGTCGGTCAGCGTCTCGAGGGTGGTGTAGCGCAGGGCCATACGCACCACATTGGCCACCAGGGCCGCGCAGCCGCTCGCCGCGCCCATCCACGAGACGTCGTGGTTGCCCCACTGGATCGAGACGTAGTGGTGCGCCATCAGGCGGTCGATGACCTTCTCGGCCGCGGGGCCGCGGTCGTAGATGTCGCCCAGGATGTAGAGCCGGTCGACCACCAGGCTGCGGATCAGCTCGGCCAGCGTGACGATGAAGGCCTCGCCCTCGCCAAGGTCGACGAGCGAGCGCACGATGCCCTGGTAGTACTGCTCCTTCTGGGCATTGTCCGACTGGCTCTCGGTCAGCAGCTCCTCGAGGATATAGGCCCGCTGCGGGGCCAGGCGCTTGCGAACCTTGCTGCGGGTGTACTTCTGGGCCGAGGTGCGCGCCACCCGGGCCAGGCGGGCGATCATCTCGGCCAGCCAGGCCTCGGGCTCGGCGGCCTGGGCCAGGGCCCGGCGCAGCTGCTGCTCGGGGTAGTAGACCAGCATCGCCAGGGCAATCTGCTCGCCCTCGGGCAGCTCGTCGCCGAAGGTCTGGGCGATCTTGCGCCTGACCGCGCCCGAGGCGTGGCGCAGGATCTGGTCGAACTGCTCGTAGGCCCCGTGGATATCCGAGATGTAGTGGTCGGTGCCTTTGGGCAGGGCCAGGATGGCCCTCAGGTTGATCATCTCGATGTGGGCCGCCGTGATCGTCGGGTAGCGGCCGCTCAGCAGCCGCAGCAGCCGCAGCTCCTGGCCCCCATCCTGTGCGGGCGTCTCCATCGTCGCCTCCTCAATCGCTCACCCTATGCCGGGGCCACCCGCACCTCGTGCTCTGCATGGGCCGCCGAGTGGCGGTAGACTAGCCGCTGCGCCCCCATGTCCAGCTCGTACACGCCGTCCGAGACGCTCACCCGGCAGCCCAGGGGGTACTGGAGCCGCGGCAAGAAGATCTCGGTGGGCTCGGTGGCGGCCGGGTCGTGGCGGAAGCGGTAGACGAACCGCCGGCTGCGCACGTCGAAGGCCATGTGCAGTGGCTCGCCGGCCGTGGCGCGCGCGTACGGTCGCACCGCGGCGCGCAGCGCTCGCCCGCCCGCGCCGGGGTCCGCCGGGTCGAGCCGCTGGTCGCGGCTGTAGATCGACAGGTCCTCGTCGTTCCACTGGTCGCCGCGGGCGTTGCTGTTGTCGGCGGTGTAGTTCCAGAGCGTCGCGCTGGCCAGGGCGTCTTCGATGGCCTGGAAGCTGCGCGCCATGGCCCGCTCGGGCAGGCTGAAGTCGCCCGTCCTGAAGGCCCGCTTGCCGTGCATATCGAAGGGGATGCCGAACTCGCCGATGATGGTCGGCGCGCCCATGCGCTCGGCGCCGTGGCGCCTGTGGGAGCGCAGCTCGCCGGCGAAGTGGCGCCGCACCGGCCCCAGGCCCAGCACCGGGCCCTGGCGCGTCAGATCGAGCGCGACGCCGGGGAGGTAGCGCTTGGTGTAGAGCGTGACCAGGTCGTACCAGTGGGGCGCGTAGACGATCTCCGGCGCGTCCTCGGGCCCCCAGGCCGGCCCCAGGCCGCCGAACTCGGGCTCGACGAAGACCAGGGCGCCCGGATGGAGCTCGCGGATGGCGGCGGCGAAGCGGCCGCAGAAGGGCCGCCAGTAGTCGCGGCCAAACTCGACGAGGCGCCCGCGCACATAGGCGAAGTGGTGGGGCCGCAGCAGCCTGGCCCGCCCGTGGGCGTCGAGGTCCCACACGCCGTTCTCGCGCCAGAGGCAGCCCCGGCCCGGCCGCCAGGCGCTGGCCCCTCCGGCGTTGACCACGCGCGCGCCGACACGCCGGGGGAAGAGCGCCGAGCCCCACAGATCGATCTGCTGCGGGATGCCGGCGCCCAGGAGCATGGCCTGGAAGGGGCTGGGCCGCTCCCGCTGGGCGAGGGGGCCGGCCGGGCGGTGCAGCTCGCGGTTGCCGATATAGCCCGGCATCGGCTCGTTCATCACGTCGTAGCCGACCACATGGGGGAACTGGCGCAGCCGGGCCGCCACCTGGCGCATGGCCCCGATGTAGTGGCGCTGCAGGTAGCCCTGGATCGGCTCGCCATCGACCAGGGTGGTGGGGGCGAAGTCGTCGCCGCCGAAGAAGAGCGTGAACATCGTGGCGGCGGCCAGCTTCCAGCCGTTGGTCGGCCAGATCATCTGCGGGAAGGGGTCGCCGTGGGTGGCGTGGACAATCGCGGCGCCCGTGGCCTGGAAGCGAGTGATGTCGAGCCCGGCGGCCTCGAAGGTCCAGCCTGGGGCCCCGTCGCCGCCCGAGAAGCGGCTCCACACATCCTGGTGCGGGTCGACAAACAGCTGGAGCCCGTGCTCGCCCGCCTTGCGCACCACCTCGGCCAGATAGTCGAGGTAGGCCTCGTCGTAGCAGCCGGGGCCGGCGTGCTCCACGGCCTCCCAGGTGACGACCAGGCGCAGAAAGGTGAGGCCCCAGGCCCGCAGGCGGGCGAAGTGCTCGTCGGCCTCCTCTAGCGGAAAGGGGCGCCCGACGAACGAGACCTCACGGTGGGCGAAGAAGCCCTCGCGCCGGTAGGTCGCGCCGTCGGGCTCGCGCGGCACCTTGCTCGAGCCGCCCAGGTTCACGCCGCGCAGGATCAGGGTCCGGCCGTGCTCATCCTTCAGCCACGGTCCATCGATGCGAATACACATGCGCGCTCATCAGGGCTTCACAAAGCGGATCTCGCTCTGGCCGCGGCCCTCGATGACCTCGCGCAGCAGGGCCAGCAGCTCGTCGTCAGCGCCGCGCCCGGCCAGGTAGTCGAGGGTCGGCTCATCGATGTAGTAGGTGTCGTCGTGCTCGCTCTCCTCCTCGAGCTGGTCGACCAGGAACTGGAGCTGCTGGCGGCTGATGCTGCCGATCATAACGCCCGTGTCGTCGTGGTAGAGCGCGACATCGTGGGCGGACTCAGATACCGTCGTCACCTCGGCGGTGCCGCGCGCGGTGGCGATAATTTGTCGCCGCTCCTCGGGGCTGAAGGCCACGGGGTCTGCGCGGTCGCGCAGCAGCGTCTCGACGACGACCTGGGCCGCGTCGGGGCGGGCCAGGCGCGCCGTGGCGGCGCGCATCGCGGCCAGTCGCCCTGGCTCCTGCAAGACCCGATCCAGCTTGAAGGCGATAATCGTAGACTCCCGGCAGCGCACGGCGGCGCCATTCTCGAGCAGGTGGTCGCTGTTGCGCTCCTCCTGGCCGGGGATGGGCTCGATCACGCACATGGGCAGGCCGGCGGCCATACACTCGGCCGTGGTCAGCCCACCCGGCTTGCCGACAAAGATCGAGGCGACCCGCATCAGATCGGACATCTCGCTGGTGAAGCCGAGGATGCGGAAGCGGTCGGTGTGCTCGGCGATCTGGGCGGTGACCGCCTTGCGCAGCAGGTGGTTGTGCCCGCAGACCACCACCGCCTGGGCGGGCGTCTGCATCTGCATGATCTGGGCCACGATCTCGCGGGCGGGGCCGCCCCCCAGGGCGCCCGCCGAGACGAGGATGGTCGGCTGATCCTCGCGCAGGTTGTAGCGGGCCCGCACCGCCGCCGGCTCGAGGGGCGCCGAGAGGTCGGCACTGACGGGGATGCCCGAGACGGTGACGCGGTCCGGGTCTACGCCGAGGGCCGTCAGGTGGGCCTTCGTCTGGTCGAGGGCGACAAAGTAGCGGCTGAAGGTCCGGCTGAGCCACATGCCCTGGAAGTCATAGTCGGTGGTGATGATCGAGAGGCTCGAGCGGATGCGCCGCTCGATCAGCAGCTGGGCGACCACGCCGGCCGGCATAAAGTGGGTGCAGATCGTGACATCGGGGTCGTAGTCCTCGATGAACTTGGCCAGCGGCTGCCCGCTGAGCATGCTCCAGAGCTGGCCGAGGCCCTGCTCATTCTTGAAGGGCTCGTCGTTGTAGTCGTAGAGCCACCCGACAGCCCAGGGGCGCTCCTTGACCAGGGCGAAGTAGGCGTCAGAGGCAGACACCTGGTAGAGGCGCGTGGTGAGCTTGAGCGCGTCCTGGTTGTGCACCTCGACCCCAGGGTGGGCGGCGAAGGCCTGCTCGACGGCGGCGGCGGCGACCTTATGCCCCGAGCCGACGCTGGCCGAGAGGATGAGCACGCGTGTAGACATAGCATTCTCCAGACTAGCTGGTGTTCGCGGGCAAGTATAGCACGCTATAATGCGGGGGAGTGCTGTGTTGGGACGACAGGGCCAGGCGCCCGGGAGGCATACGATGGCGAGGGTAGGGATCTATGGGGCAACGGGGTACACGGGGTTCGAGCTGATCAAGATCCTGGCGAGGCACCCGGGGGTCGAGATCGCCTTCGCGACGGCGCGCTCGGCGGCGGGCCAGCGGCTGAGCGACATCTTCCCGACGATGATCGACACGCCCCTGGTGGCGGTCGAGGCGGCCGACCTGCGGGCGGCCGACCTGATCTTCACCTGCCTGCCCCACGGCGCGCCTGAGCTGATCCCGCTGGCCCAGGCGGCGCTCGAGGCGGGCAAAAAGGTGATCGACTTCTCCGACATCTTCCGCCTGAGCGACCCCGACGACTTCGCGCGGCGGCGCGGCAAGCCCCACCCGGCGCCCGAGCTACTGAGCGCGGCGGTCTACGGGCTGCCCGAGCTGCACCGCGAGCAGATCCGCGAGGCGCGCCTGGTGGCCAACACGGGCTGCTATCCTCTGACGGCCATCCTGCCCCTGTGGCCCCTCGAGCAGGCCGGCCTGGTCGCCGACCGCACCGTGATCGTCGACAGCAAGTCGGGCGTGTCGGGCGCGGGCCGCTCGCTCTCGCTGAAGACCCACTTCGGCGAGACCCACGAGACCTTCAGCGCCTACAGCGTCGGGCGCACCCACCGCCACCTGGGCGAGATGGAGCAGGAGACCGGGCTGCACATTATCTTCTCGCCCCACCTGCTGCCGGTCTACCGGGGCATCCTCTCGACGATCTACGTAACCCTGCGGCCCGGCACGACCGTCGAGCAGGCGCGTGCGGCCTACGCGGTCTATGACGGCGAGCCATTCGTCAAGCTGATGCCTGATGGGCGCCTGCCCGAGCTACGCCACGTGCAGAACACGATGTACCTCGCCATAGGCCTGCAGCAGGTGGAGGAGGGGCGCTACATTATCGTGGCGACGGTTGATAACCTGCTGAAGGGCGCCTCGGGGCAGGCGGTGCAGAGCATGAACCTGATGCTAGGGATGGAGGAGACGGCGGGGCTGCTGTAGGGCGCTCCGCGAGCGCGGCAGACCGAGCGCTCTGGGGTTCAACAGCCTGCCCGGCAAGCAAGCCCGAGGGGGCCGGCCGCCGGCCCCCTCGCAGATTAGCACGGGTCTGAGGGGCGGGCGGCCCCTACTCGCTGCTGCTCGCGTCGATCACGGCCTGGGCGATCTGCTCGCCGCGGCCTTGGGGCAGGTAGACGTAGCGCCCGCCGAGCCAGGCCGCCAGCTGCTGGGCCTCGCCGCGGCTCACATAGCTGCGCTGCGTATCGATCACCACCGACCCGATGCCCGCCGTCCGCAGCCGCGCGCTGAGCGTCTGCACCTCCTGGCGGGCTATGTCGAGCCGGGTCTGCTTATCGTGGGTCGGGTCGGGGCGCAGGGGCACATTGGGCCGCCCATCGGTGATCAGCACCAGGGTCGTGCGGTGGATGCCCCGCGAGCGCGCCTGCTCGGAGACATTGTAGGCCGCCAGAAGCGCCGCGCCGAGGGGCGTGCCGCCGCCGGTGGGCAGCACATCGAGGGCCCGCTTGGCCAGCTCGACGCTCTGCGAGGGCGGGAGCAGCAGCTCGGCCTCCTCGCCGCGGAAGGCGAGCAGGGCCACCTGGTCGCGGTGGACATAGGCCTGCTGCAGGAGCGCGTTCACGGCGCCCTTGGCCTGGCGCATACGGTGGAGCGCCATCGAGCCGCTGGCGTCTACGACGAAGCAGAACAGCGTGCCGGCCTTGCTGCGGTACTTCTTGATGTGCAGGTCGTCGGCCTTGAGCCTGACGTGGTGGCCATGGGCGTGGGGGCCACGGCGCTGCTCCGCCTCCTCGCGGCGGGCGCGCTGCCAGGGCGCCGCGGCCCGTAGCGTGGCCACCACATCGAGGCGGCCCTGCGAGGGCAGGCCCGGGATCGAGCGGATATGGCGACCGCGATTGCCCGAGGTGGCGCCGCGCGAGCCGCTGCGCCCGCTGCGCCGCACGGTGAACGGCGTCTCGAGCACATCGGGCGGCACCTCGGCGTCGAGGGCCGAGAGGATCAGATCCTCGACCGTCAGCTCCTCGGGCGGCGGCGGCGGCTTCTCCTCCTGGTCCTCGTCGTCCTGATCATTGTTCTCAGGGGGCG
>JAAXUL010000958.1 GCA_013336035.1 Chloroflexales bacterium | reverse complement strand
ACCAGGTCGCCGCGGGCCTCGGCGCAGCGGCCGAGGGCATAGTCGGCGCGCCACTGGTGGATGGGGCGCGTCTCGAGCAGCGGGCGGGCCGCCAGGATGCACGTCTCGGCCGGCGCGAGATCGCCCTGCCGCACGAGCAGCCAGCCGCGCTCGAGCAGACTCTCGCCCGCGGCCGAGGCGTGCGTGAGCGACCGAAAGCGCTCCTCGGCATCCTCGAAGTCCCGCGCGGCATCGCGCGGCCGACTCAGGTCGGCGAGAGCCTGCCCGCGCGCGTGGATGGTCTCGGCCGCCTCGACCTGCTCGCCGAGCAGCTCGGCGACCGGCAGCAGCTCATCAAGCAGCCGCAGCGCCTCCTCTGGCCGGCCCTGGGCCCGCAGCACCAGGGCCTGATTCCGGTGGCAGCGCAGGCCCATCCCACGCTGGTCAAGCTCGCTATAGACGACCCCAGCGCGCCGGTAGGCCGCCAGGGCCAGGTCAGAAAGCCCGGCGTAGTAGGCGATATTGCCCAGGTTGAGATCGCAGTCGGCGAGGGCATCGCGCCGGCCGAGCAGCGCGAAGCGATCGGCGGCCTGGAGCGTGAGCAGGATGGCGCGGTCATACTCGCCGCGCAGGGCGGCAAAGAGGCCGAGGTTCTTGGTGCAGAAGGCGACCCGCAGCGGCAGGTCGAGCCGGATGCACACCGGGAGGGCCCGCTCGATCTCGCGCACGCATTGGTCAAGATCGCCCTGCAGCGAGTAGATATACGAGCGCGCGAGCCAGGTCTTGGCGAGCTCACCGCGCTGGCGCAGGGCGGCGAAGATGTCCGCCGCCTCGGCGGTGCCGCGCAGGGCCTGATCGAAGGCCCCAAGGTCGGCGTGGGCCAGCCCGGCGATGCGCCGCAGCCAGGCCTGGTCTCCGGGCGCCCCCCAGCGCGCGAGGGCCGGCCCAACCGCATCGGCCAGATCGAGGGCCGCGCGGGCCAGGCCCTGGTTATTGAGCTGCGCCATCTGGGCCAGGCGTGATCGCGCCGCCGACAGAGGGCAGCCCATCTGCTCATACGATGCGGCCAGGCCGGACCACTCCTCGGCGTGGCCGGCGCCGCCGCCGCGGAGCAGCGCCACGAACAGGCGGGCCCGCCACACATCGAGCGTGAGCCGGTGGGCCTCGCAGCCCCGCAGGTGGGCCTCGGCCTGATCGAGGAAGCCCTCGGCCTGGTCGAGGCGCTCGTGGCAGAGCAGCGCGTAGCCCAGCAGATACGCGGCCAGGGCCTGGTCAAGTGGCGCGCCGGCGGCGCGCGCGTGCCAGACCTGCGCCAGGCGCACGGCACGTCGCGGATCGCGGGCAGCGAGCGCGACCAGCCGGCCACAGTGCGGCGGCAGGTTGGCGCAGCGCTCGAGAGAGGCAGGGCCAGACATGGTGTCTACCCCAGACGGGCCCGCCGTACAACCATGGACGGGGGGACGCATAGCGCTCAACGGTGCGCTACATGATAGCGCAAACTGCGCGTCGGGGCCACCGCCCACGCGTAAGCGCCAAAGCCGCCGCCATGGTACTAACAGCATAATCGTCCTGACTTCCGGCTGTCGGGGTGGAGCTGCCGAGGTCAACTATGTGGAACAAGCGTGCAGAGGACCGCGCCTTTCTTCGCGATCTGGCGCGGGACATCGTCGCCGACCACGCAAGCGACGAGCTTGCGGAGTTCGAGGCCCTTGTAGAGCGCTATTTTGCGGACCCAACGCCGCCGACGATGCCCAGACGGCCAGGGGAGCCGGTCAGGCCCACGCTCTCGGCGGCGCCAAGCCTGGCCGAGGTGTCGCCGGCCGCCCTCGTCGCCGTGCTCAACTACCTGGTGATCGAGCTCGAGGAGGCGTCGCAGCGGGCGCCCACCGATGGGATCACGGCGGGGCTAAAGCGCCTGCTCCGGCACGGGCCGGGCTTCCCCGGCGAGGGGGTGCGCCTCGGCTTTACCCGGCGGGGAACGCCTGATCGCCTGACCGTGCTGGTCTATTGCTATATGCTACCCATCGCTGTGACCATCCCCCTCTACGTCCTGTACGACATCGCCGAGACGACGGGGCGCATCTATGGGCTAGACGAGCAGCAGTGCGACGAGCTCAGCAGCGGTCTGCTTGCACGCCTCTGCCGCAGTAGCGCCACAGGGTAGGGCTGGCGCGCGTATGCTCGGCCCGAGGGAGGGTGACGTTACGACAGTAAGTCCGGCATCTCGATCCGCAGCGTAAGCGGGGAGGCCGCGTCACCCTCGAAGAGGCTCTCGGTCAGGCCGTCAAACACGGCACAGCCCTCGGCATCAAAGGGGGCGCGGAGGTGCATATCGGCGATTGAGAGCACCGCCACGCCCTCGACCGGTGGGCGGGTTTCGATGACCAGCACAATGCCGCCGGCAGCCTCGCGGCGCATAGAGATCTGGACAGAGCCGATGTCATCATGCTCCTCGGCGATGACCATACTCGTCTGCGCCGGCCCCCAGGCCGCGCCGAGACGCTGCTGCATGCCGAGGAGCTGAAGAATCAGGCTGGCCTGCACCTGGAGCATGCCGCGCAGGCTCGGCAGCCAGCGCTGCCTGGCGGCGCTTGCGGCCCATGGCGCCGCGGGCAGCGCCGCAAGCTCGTGCATGGCCCCCAGCAGCTCGTCGCAGCGCGGGCAGGCCTGGGTGTGCCACCAGACATCCGGAAAGGCGCGGGCCGCGGCCAGCAGGCCATGGGCGCGCTCGTAGTCGGCAAAGGCGGGGAGCTGTTCCTCGATGATAGGGCAGGGCGTATCCGTCACCGTCGTGCGCGGGCCGAGCCGCTCGGCGAATAGCGTCAGCAGCACGCCCCGGCAGCGCGGGCAGCCGGTGGCGTGACCGATAAGGTCATCGGGCGGGCGGGCGCTGTCGTCTGCATTGCGGGGCTGGATGAGCCATGTGTCCACTCGGGAACAGATCACGCTCATAGCTTGCCTCGTCGCTTCGGCAGCCTGGGTGCGAGCCAGACCCAAGCGGCATCGTTGTAACACATGAGAACAGGTCCTAGTGTAGACTTACGTACACACTTACTTTGTACCATATCAGACCATATTTTGCGCATCTTCTGAGGCCGCATCCGTGCCGATATCTTTATCCCAGGCGCGCAGCCCCGGATCTTGCCGTAGCAGCTCGCGGGCCTCTTTGAGCAGCGCGCGCACCCGTGAGGGGTGCAGGCGGACCTTCGCGCCGATCTCCTCGGCGGACTGATCATCGATAATCCGCAGCTTAAAGATACGCGCATAGCGCTGGTCGCTGGTCGCGTCGAGCACGCGGTAGATCTCGGACGCGAGCAGGCTGGCCATGATCTGCTGCTCGATATCGCCCCATGCGAGCGGCTGCTCGACGGCCTGCTCAAGCGGCTCGGGGCGCACCGCGCGCTTGGCCGCCGAGCTGTCGCGGTGGTAGCGGCGCAGGCGTCTGACGGTCACGCTCTGAAGCCAGGTACGCAGGCTACT
>JAAXUL010000245.1 GCA_013336035.1 Chloroflexales bacterium | reverse complement strand
CCCACCGGTTAGCGTAGAGCCACCATTCGCGGTCAGGCCGCCCTGAAGCTGGGTGGCGCCCTGGGTGACGCTTAGGCCGACGGAGCCGGCCGCGTCGCTGCCGCTGCGCACGACCAGGCCGCCCTGGAGCTGGGTGGCGCCCTGGCTTACGGTCAGGGCTGGGCCAGACGGGTTGCGGACGACAAGGCCATTCTGGACTTCGGCCTGGGCGCCGCTGACGGTCAGGCCGCCCTGGAGCTGGGTGGCGCCCAGGCTCACACGCAGGCCGCCCTGAAGCTGGGTGGCGCCCTGGCTTACGGTCAGGGCTAGGCCAGACGGGTTGCGGACGACAAGGCCATTCTGGACTTCGGCCTGTGCGCCGCTGATGGTCAGGCCGTTCTGGAGCGTGGCCCTCGCCTTGACACTAAGCGTGCTGTTGAGCGCGGTCCCACTTTCAACGGTAAGGGTGCCGCCCAGCCCGCTGTTGCCGACGACGTCGAGGTTGCCCTCGACGCTCATCGCGGCGGCGGTGCGAACGCTTGTGTCGATCAGCGCGTTGGGGTCGCTGTTATCCAGTGCCACAATCTTGCCCGCGCTGAGTCGCAACCGACCGAGGCGCGGATGCGTATCGTTGGGCGGCGCCTGGCCGTCAGGGTACCAGGCGATGGAGGGCTGCTCGCGCATGCGCGAGTAGCCCTCGTTCCCGGTGGTCGTCTGGCTGGTGCCCTCGAGGCCGAAGCTGATCGTCAACACATGGATGCCGTCGGCGTCGCGCAGGTCCAGGCCCTTGCTGGGGTTAAGGACGATCAGCTGGCCCAGGCCGTCGACCGCGAGGCCGGGGTTGACGCGCACCTGGCCCGTGTCCTTGTCGAGCACCTCGACCTGAAGGCCCCTGATGATGCCGGGGCGGCGCAGGATCTGGGCCAGCCGGCGCTGCTGACCAATATGGTAGGCCTGCTCGGCCAGGAAGTCTTCCTCCTGGAGGAACTGGCCGTAGAAGTAGTTGACGCGTGCGGGGGTCGCATCCCTGGTCTCGCTCATGACTTCCTCCTTTTGGATCTTGTCGGCAGTGGCGTTGCATCAGAGGGGATGCCGCCAAGCAGTGTGTCGATGCCGAGTCGCGAGGCGCCGACTCTGATTGTGGGGATACCAGTGAAGGTCAGCGCGTAGTAGGTGTGGGCAGGCTTCTCGGCGTCGATGATCGCCCGCACCACCTGCTGGCGGCGCTTGAGCATATCCGCGCCCGGCGCCTGGAGGGCAAGCTCGACCTGGAAGTAGTGGGGTAGGTCGTCGAACTCGTAGATCGTCACCGGCAGATCGCCGGTATAGGCCTTGATCATCTCCACGAGCCCGGCGCGCGTCCCGCGGAGCCGGTAGAGCTGGACGACGCGGGCGAGGAAGCGGCGCTGCTCGTGCTCCTCCCAGTCGGCGCGTAGGGTGAGGGCCACCCAGCGGGCCAGCCAGCCGAGGAATTCGTGCGGCGCCCGCATGCTCGCGTCGGGGCTCTCGAGCCCTGGGCCCGGCGTGAAGAAGCGCTCGATGCCGGCGAGGCGGCGCCGGCCCTGGGCGTCGTCGATCCCGCCGAGGAGCTCGGCCAGGCTGGGTGGCGCCCCAGGTGGCGCGCTGGCGCCGAGCCCGGTCAGAATCTGCTCGAACGCCAGGAGGAAGCGCCCGGCGAAGCCGCCGCTCTCGACGTCCCCTTCCTGGAAGATCATCGGCAGGTACTGCAAGTAGCTGCTCGCCCTGCGGCCACCGGTCACGGTCATAACAGCCTCCCTTGCGGCAGTGGGCCAGTGCTTCAACGGCCCCTGGTGTTCTGGTCAAGGATCTTGAAGTGCTCAGGGCTGACCGTGAAGGCGGGCAGTTCGTGGGCGGCGAGCCGCGCGCCGACCAGCCCCCCGTCGTCGGCGCGCAGCTCTGGGGCGCTACTGATGAGACGCAGAGCGTCGTCCCCGCTATCGACGATGTAGTTCACGCCCTCGACCCGGTCAACGACCTGGAAGATCTCGGACCGATAGACGGGGCGCCCGAAGGGCCAGCCGCGACCGTCGGGCCCGCCGCCGAGGGGGTCGAAGGCACGGACGAGGGCCCGGGCGACGCGCAGGCGCACATCGTCGGCCAGGGCGTCGCGGCGCAGGGCCAGGGTGGCGCGTACCTCGACCGGTACGTAGCGTGGGCCGATCACATGGTGGCGCGTGCCGAGCAGACGGCGCTGATCAAGCCACTCCCACAGGGCCGTGCGCAGCCCCTCGGTGGGCGTGGGGGGGGTACTACCACTCGCGACCGGCACGATCACCAGGGCGAGGTGGCCCTCGCGCTCCTCCAGGTTGTCGCCGACGGGCCGCACGCCCGGTATGCAGCGCGCCCGCGCCAGACGCGCCTCGGCGCCAAGGGTAGCCGCTGGCCCTGACTGTGCCCAGGCGCCCAGGGCCAGATGCTCAAAGTCCTCTGCGGTCACCGCCCGGTAGCGTTCGCGCAGGCCCAGGACGGTAGTGCGGATCGCGTCGGCGAGTGGCTCGGAACGCCTGTAGCCGGGGCCCTGTAGCAGGCTCAGAAAGGCGTCGTAGCTCGCCTCGGGTATCTGATCGGCCTGAAACATGACCTGTTCGCAGACCCAGACGAGCAGCTCGAGCACGGTGATCCCGGGGTCGCTCGGGTTGTGGTCGGTCCAGGCGGGGTAGACCCGCGCAATCTCAGCCCGCGCCTCGTCGAGGAGGTCGCCGTAGGTCCGATCATCCAGCTTAGGCAGGGGCAGGGTCATCTCACATACCTCCCGGGGCGCTCACCCTGACGCGGTGGGCGCCAGAGTAGATCAGAAAGCGTTCGTTGAAGGCAGTGCGCTCGTCCGGGCTCATCTCGCTGATCTCGGCATCGAGGTTGGGCGTCTCGGTGATCTGGAGGGCGCGCACGTGGTCGACACCTGGCACGGACTCGATCATGGCGTAGAGGTCCGAGCGGTGCGGACGCCGTCCGAAGGCCCAGCCGCCGCCGTCACCACCCGTGAGGGGGTGCAGGTAGGCGCGGAGGGCCGCGGCTACAGCTCTACCCACGGCGTCGCCGATCTCCAGGCTTGTGGGAACTACCTCGACGGCGACGGTAACCTCCACCCACTCGGGGCCGACTACCGACAGGCGGGCCGTAGCGGGGCAGCGTTCCCGCATGTAGGCCTCGACCCGGTCGATAAGCACAAGGCTCGGCACGGGGCGCGGGGCGTCGCTGCGGGGCACCAGCACGAGGGTCACGCTCCCCGCGCCGACAGGGCGCTTTGCCCCTTCCGGTTTCACCTCGTAGAAGCGCCCCATAATCGGCTTGCCGACCTTTAACCACGGCAGCTGCGGGAGGTCGGAGCGAGGGGGGAGAGCCAGCACACGGGCCAGGTCGGGCGAGGCCTGGAGGGCCAGATCCTCGTAGTCCTGAAGGGTGGCGGCCCGACCGCCGTGCCTGAGGATGAGCGGTCCGCGGGCGCGCAGACCGGCCAGATCCTCGGCGTCGGCGCCCCCTGCGGCGGCGACATAGTTCGTGGCGCTATCGAGGAAGGCGAGGCTCGTCTTCAGCTGCGCGAGGCCGCCGGTGGGGAGGTTGCCGCCCGCACCCCCGCCGCTGCTGTAGCTCGCCGCGCGCACGAGGCCATACCCCATAGGCGGAATGCGCCCATGGCGCCCGTCACCGAAGTGCAGCTCGCCGCTGATGCGGTCGAGGACATAGTGACGGTCATACGGCCCCGAGGCGTAGAAGTCATCGACGTAGCGCCAGACTACCCACGACCCGGCGGGGCGCCCAGCCGTATCGTACGTCGTCAGCACCGCGTCGGGGCCGCCTTCCGCCAGCAGGGCGGTTCGCTCCACCGCAGTCAACTCGCGCTCGAAGACCTCGATACGCTGGCCGGGAAGGATAGGCGCGTGGCTGAGCTGGAAGCGCTGGTTCGGTGACCCGTCGCTGACGCCCAGGGGCTCGTCGCGGATCGTGGTCGCCTGGCGCGCCCAGGTCGTACCGGTGAGCAGAGCACGCAGGCGCGGGGGCGCGCGGAACGCCCCTGATGTCAGACGGGCGCGCAGCCAGTAGAGCGGCCGCCCGAGCTCGTAGCGCGCGGCCATATCGTCCGGCCCGAGGAAGCTGACCAGGCCCTGCTCGCCGAGGCTCCCTGTCTCGTCTCTGGCGCCGAGGTTGCGCCAGCCCTCGGCCGTGCCGTACTCCCAGACAAGGCGGGCGGGCTGGGCGGGCTGGGCGGCCAGCTGCGCCGCGAACGGCTCTGGCTCGACCAGGGCGAAGAGGGCCTGGGGGCGGGGCGGTAGTGGCGCGTCGAAGCCGAGGTAGAGGGCCTGATCCTGATCGGCGCTGGGCGTGAAGGGTGTCAGAGGCGCATCAACGCTGGGCAGCGGGTGCTCGACGATGGTCGTGTCGTTCCGCGTGATGACCCGCCCCATCGTATGCTTGTCGCTCTCCATAACCGAGACCGTGAGCGAGGACAGCACCGGCGGCGCGAAGGTGGCCGGGTGCAGCACGTAGATCGGACGTGAAGGATCACCCGTTTGCTCGACGTAGGCAGGCCGGCCATAGTCGCCCTTGGTGATACTAGCACGCACCCAGTAGCCGGTCACCCCGCCCAGCGTATACAGGGCCAGGTCGTCCGGCAGCGCGAGAGTGAATTCGCCATTGTCGAGAAACCGGATCGCATTTGCATTATGATCTGCATTCGCTGTCATAGGGCCCCAGAATTTCCCATTCCAGACCTCCCAGGCTAGCTCGGGATCGCCGGCCACGGGTACAGGCGGCGCCATATCGGGTGTGGGCGGGTTACCTGTCTTATTTGGGTTGAAGAGGAAAACAGAGACAACAACAGTCTTGCCTGGCCGAATGTGCTCGGCCGAACAAAACGCGAAGGTGTCGCCTGCGCGAGGCTGCTCGCCGAATGGTAGGAAGGTCTGGGACGTATCCACGGCCATTCCATTGAGGAAGGCATGGTCGGGGAGCGCGTAGGTGCTGGTGCCCATCGAATCGCACTCGATCTTGGTCACAGACGGAATGCCCCAGATATGCACGATGGGCGGAGTGCCCGTGCTGAGGCCGTAGCGCCCCGTGCGTGTCAGCCGGATCCAGAAGCCGACATACTCATAGGGGGTGCCTACGACGGGAGTCCAATCTGCCGGGGCCTGGAACTGGATGATGCCCTGCCTGGTGAACGCGCCCGTGGTATCAACAAAGGCATGGGGCCCTGTGGGGGCCAGGGGTCCGGCGATGGTCGAACTGCCGAGGCTCTTCCAGGCACCGCTGCGGTCCTTGTACTCCCAGGTGATCGACAGATCGCTGGCGAACGTGCCGGGCGTGAAGATGAGCGGGCCGATCATAATCAGCTCGCCGGGTGTTACCTCACCCAGAAAGCAGAGCTCGGTAGACGCAGCTGGCGGCCCGACGTCCGAGCCGACTGGAGCAAAAACCTGCTCCCAGAGCAGCTTCCTACCGCCCTGATAGGCATAATTCAGAGCCAGCGTGTGACCAGGACCGCGGTTGGGCAGCGGTCGGTTGGGGCCGGTGCGGATCCAGACGGCTGTGTGCCCACCTACTTCGCACGGGATGATCGGCGGCTTCGGTAGCGCAAAGTATGCGCTCGTGCTCTCGTGGTCGCCCGAGAGCTTGTCTACCAACACCCATCGCTCGCCATCCCAATACTCCCAGCGGGCCAGCAGATGAAACATACTGGCGGGGCTAGGAGAAAAGAACTCGAAGCGCAGAGAATCGCCGGCCTCCTGCAAATAGGGGTCGCATGGCAGATAGAGCCAGTGTGCGAGCGGCTCGGTCGCGCCGGGATTAAAGATCGCGACCGGCTCGGCGGCCACCCCGCCGGCCAGCGCCGCGCTATAGTCGGCGAAACTCCCCTGCGCGGGATCACGCAGTGCGACAATCGCCAGACGGGCGCGAGGCGCGAGCGCGTCGCGCTCGCTCTCGAACACGACCTCGGCGCCATCGGGGCCGGGGGGTGAAGCCACGGGAGTGCCGGCGGGCACCAGCACGTCCTCCGTCGCGCCGGCGGCCGCCACAAAGGTGATCGGGACACGCGCGGGCTGGGGCGGCAGCAGCCGGGTGCCGATCATCGACAGGAAGGCCAGGAAATGCTTGTCGGCGGCCTCGTTCACCCGTGTGCCCACGTGCGCGGCCAGCCGCGCGGCCACCTGAATAAGCGCCCAGCCCAGGTCGGGCCGCCAGGTAGGGTCGGGCGGGCCCTGGACCAGCACGGTCGAGCCGACGGGACGGGCTCCGGCCACCCGCTCGGCCAGGTCGTCGTCGAGGCGCTGCCCGAAGTAGGCGACCATGGGGCCGCCCTTCGGCGCAGCGACGCTCTCCGCGAGGGTCCGGCCGCGTAGGGCGGCGGCGCTGGCCTCGACCCACTCCGGGGCCCAGGGCGGGCGCCAGCCAGCGAAGAGCTGGGCCAACTGCTCGATCTGGGCGGCCAGATCGGGGTGGCCTCGCGGGTCGATCCTGGGGGTCTCGGGTGGCATCGCTTAGCGCTCCAGGTAGAACGGATAGACCAGGTTGAAGCGGCTGTTGGTCCGGCGCACCAGGTAATCGACGACGATCAGCAGGTAGGAAGGCTGGGCCGGGTCGGGCGCCGCGCGCACGTCGAGCAGCTCGATGCGCGGCTCCCAGCGCACAAGGGCCTGGCGCACCTCGCTCGCTGCGATCCCGGCCACGGCCGCCGTGTCGGAGCGGAAGAGCAGCCGGTGCAGGCCGCAGCCGAAGTCGGGGCGCATCATACGCTCGCCGGGCGCCGTTGCGAGGATCAGCCAGATCGACTGGCGCACCAGGCTCTCGTAGCTCGCCGCCACGACTTGCCCGCGCTGATCGAGGGCCAGCGGGAAGGCCCAGCCCACGCCAAGGAAGGGGCTCTGCTCGGGTTCCATGGCCTAGCCTCCGATCTGCACAGTGGCCAGCCCCACCAGGATCACGCCGCCGTGGGCGGTCGGGTCGCCCATGCGGGCGGCCGGCAGGCCCCCAATCAGGACAGTCTTGCTGCCGGTGAGGATCAGGTCGGCCGGGCCGTTGCATACGGCAGGGTCACCCGCACGGGCGGCGGGCTGGCCCCCGATCAGCACATTTTGCGGCCCGGGCGGAATGATCGGCCCGCCCACATGAGGGTTGAGACCATCGACCATGGGACACGCGTGCATGTCGCCGACGCGAGCCGCTGATGGCATGAGAGCCTCCTCAGTTGATCTTGACCAGCGTGCCCTGGATGTTGAGCACGCCGCCCGTCTTCAGGTTGGCGATGCCGTTGCCCTTGAGATCCAGGTTGCCTTTGGAGACAAGCTCGATCCCGCTGGCGCCGATCTTGAGCGCGCCCCCGGCGTGCGAGAGCTCGAGGCCGCTCTGGGCAAACTTCAGCGCGCAGCCGGAGCCATTGAGGCTCAGTTCGCCGCCCGATTCGATCGTCACAGAGCCCTTGCGGTCGTCGAGCGTAATCGTATGCTTCTTCGAGCGCACCGTGATCTTCTCGTCCTTGTCGCTAATTTCCAGGGTACGCCCGTCGGCTGTGGTGACCGTGAGCTTACCCTTGCCGCCCCCTTCGTCTTCGTGGAAAGCGATTGCGTGGCCGGCGCGGGTGGTGATCGAGCGCACCTTGACCTTGCCATTATCGACCACAGGGGGCGGCGCGTCTTTGCCGTTCCAGAGGCCGCCGAGCACATAGGGGAATGCGATGTCGCCGTGCTCGAAGGCCACCAGCACCTCGTCGCCGACCTCGGGGAGGGTGGCCAGACCGCGGGCCGAGCCGGCCAGCGGCGCGGCGACCCTGGCCCAGGTTGTCTCGGCCTGGTCGTCGAGCCAGGGCAGCTTCAGCTTGACCCGGCCCAGTTTGTCGGGGTCGTTCAGGTTGGTGACGATGCCGATCACCACCCCGTAGAAACGGCCGCGCTGCTCGGCCCGTTCGAGGAAGCCCACCAGGTAGCTCGTGTCCATCAGCTGCTATTCCTCCTCGCCTCGAAGCTGGTCTGGTAGCCGCTCCTCGGCAGATAGCGATGAGTGACCGCAGTCAGATAGTAGGGGCCGCTGAAGCGCCGCCCCAGGCCGGCGATCTCGACCACCGCGCCGGCCCGCAGCTCGGGCCGCCCAAGACAGAGGCCCGAGCCGCCGATGTAGGCCAGCGCCCGCTCGTTGAGCTGCCCGCGGGCCACCATATCGGCCTCGGCCTGGCTGGCCACGGGTCTGGTAACGATATGCGCCTTCCCGCCGGCTCGGCCGGGAGGGCCGCGCCGCCCACCCATGGCCGCCTGGTCAAGCTGGCCGGCCTTGCCCACCAGCTCGCGCTTGTCCTTGGGGCTCCAGCCGCGCACAGTCAGGTCGCCAACGCGCCCGAAGCTGGTCAGGCGGGGCGTGAACTCGATCAGGTCCTCGTCGTGGGCAATGCTGTAGACGGCGGGCTGATCGACACGGCGCGGGCGGAAGTGCAGCTGGCGGCCATCAACGGCAATCTCGTAGCCGATGCGCTGCGCTCGCTCACGCAGGAACTCCAGGTCGCTCTGGTTGTGCTGGAGCACATAGTCGAGGGCCACGCCGGTGTCGACGGCCTTGACCGCGAGGCCACAGCTCGCGGCCACCTGGCGGGCGATGTCACTGTCCTTCATCTTGACGAACGAGCGGGTGCTCTGGCCGCGCAACAGGCGATGTCGCGGGTCGTAGCCGCGCACGGTTAGCATTGGTACCTCGCCCGCGCTAAAGTCCAGCTCGAGTCCGGTGATCTCGCCCTGCATTAGGACACTCACACGCCCCTCGTAGCCCATGGCGATCTCGACCCCGCCGCCCTCGTTGAAGAGCGGGCTGTCGGCCCAGGTCATGCGCGCCAGCCGCATATCCCAGGTGATCAGGCGCAAGGTGAACATCGAGGGCACGTCCAGCTCGTCGACAACGCTCACCGCCACCAGGTCCGCGAGGGCGGCCGGAGGCAACGGCGCGCCGTTCACGCGCACGCGGAAGTCCGGCGCCAGGCGGGGTGTGCCGGCCTTGCCCACCGACGCGGCGGCGCCTGCGGCCAGATTGGCGGCGGTGGCCAGCGAGGCCCCCGCCGATGAGGCGATCCCTGCCTGGCTGTCGCGCTCGTCGTCGCTCATGGTTGGCGCTCCTCGCGGGGCAGAACCGGGATGGTCAGCACCTGGCCCGGGGTCAGGCGCAGCGGGTTCACAATAGCGTTGGCCCGCGCGATCGGTCGCCAGAGGGTCGGGTCGTTGTAGACCGCCGCAGCAATGCTGGCGAGGGTGTCGCCACGCCGCACGACCCGCGTCTTACTCACGTCGGGGGACATCTTATTCTGGCGCACGGCCTGGATAGTCGGATCGACCCACTCGGTGAAGGTACAGCCGAGGGAGGCTCGCACCGGCGTGCCGATAGGCAGAAAGAGCGTGAAGGTCTGGGTCAGGTTGGTCAGCATCCCCTCGAAGAATATGCCCAGGGCGCCCCAGACCAGGTGGCAGATTGGGGGGCGGTGCAGGCTGCCCTGCA
>JAAXUL010000957.1 GCA_013336035.1 Chloroflexales bacterium | reverse complement strand
TTCAGCGCGGCGTGGGCGGCGTCCTGGTTGCCCTCTAGCAGGCGCAGGCGGGCCATGAAGGTGTGGGCCCGCGCGGTCGTGATGCCGGCCTGGGTGAGCCGGAGCGCCGTCGTCAGCTCCTCGCCAGCGCGCTGGAGGTCCCCCTGCTCGATCAGGACGTTGCCCATCCAGATGTGCAGTGCGCTGGACGGGGGGAGGTGCTGCCAGCCCGCCGCGGTGACCCAGACCAGGGCCTCCTCGGCGGCCGCGCGCGCGTCGCGCAGGCGCCCCTGCAACACGCGCAGCTTGATGATCTCGGTCGCGCTGAAGATCCCGCTCACCGCGTTGCCGGCCGCGCGACAGACGGCGACATTCTCGGTATACACGCCCACCGCCTCGCTCGTCTCGCCCAGCACCATCAGGGTGTAGCCGAGCACGAGGCCGTTGCTGCTGCGCGCCCACTGCGCATCCGTGGGCAGAAGGGCGGCCGCCTGGCGGGCGAGGGTCAGCGCTGCTGCCACCGCACCCTGCTCGAGCGCGATGTGAGCACGCTGCGAGAGCAGCTCTCTCCGTAGCTCGACGGTCGTGGGATCGCTTGCCCCCTCGAGCGCACGCTCGGCCGCCTCGAGGTACGGCTCGGTCTCCGCGACCCGCCGGTGGTTCAGCAGCAGCTGGGCGCGCAGGAGGGCCAGCCGCGGACTCGCCAGCAGCTGCTCGTCAGGCACGGCGTCGAGCCAGCGCTGCAGGGTGCGGCTCTCCCCGCGCGCGGCCATCTGCGCGCCGTGGGCGACGAGCAGGCGTATGAGTGTGTCCACGTCACCCGCCGCCAGGGCGTGGTTGATCGCCTCGGCCGGGTCGCCGTGCTGCTCAAACCACGCCGCCGCTCGTCGGTGGAGCTCGGCCACCAGCGCGGGGTGCTCTTGCCCCAGGCGGTGGCGCAGCAGGTCGCCGAAGAGGTGGTGGTAGCGGTACCAGCGCCGCTCGCCGTCCAGCGGGATGAGGAACAGGTTCTCGCGCTCCAGGCGGTCCAGCGTGAGCTGGCTGTAGCTGTCGCCCCCCGCCTGGTCATGGGCCAGTCCGAGCACGGCATCGCAGAGCGGCCCCGAGAACCGGTCGAGGATAGCGGTCTGGATCAGGAACGCGCGGATGTGCTCTGGCTGGCGCCCAAGGACCTCTTCCGCGAGATAGTCGACCACATGGCGGTGGCTGCCCGAGAAGCTGGCGACGAAGCCGCGCACGTCGCTCTGGCCCTGGAGCGAGAGGGCGGCAAGCTGCAGGCCGGCGGCCCAGCCCTCGGTGCGGGCATCGAGGGCGGCGGCCGACTCGGCGTCCAGCACGACCCCCATCGTCTCGCCGAAGAACTGGAGCGCCTCCTCGGGCGTGAAGCGCAGATCGGCCGCGCGCACCTCGACCAGCTCGCCGCGGACGCGCCAGCGGGCCAGGGGGAGCGGCGGGTCGACCCGGCTGGCAAGCACGAGGTGGAACTGCGGCGGCGCGTGCTCGAGCAGGAGGCCAATGCCCTCGTGAATCGCCGGGGTGCTGATCACGTGATAGTCGTCGAGGATGAGGGCAATCTCTGACGAGGTCTCGGCCAGCGCGTTGAGGAGCTCGGCTACTATCGCCTCCACCGCCATCAGGCCGGCGCGCAGCGTCGCCTGGGCCGGAGCACCCAGGCCAGTGCTCGCCCGCTCCAGCGCGGCGCAGATGTAGTTCCAGAATCGGGCCGGGTCATTGTCGCCTGTGTCCAGCGCTACCCACCCGGCCGCAAACGGATGGCGTGTGCCGACCTCGAGGGCTTCCTGCGTCCTTCCGCCTGCGTCCCTCGCGCGTTCGGCGAGGGCCTGCGCGAGCAGGGTGCTCTTCCCAAAGCCGGCGGGCGCGGCGATCAGGGTGAGCCGACCGCGCAGCCCGGTCGCGAGGCGCGCGAGCAGGCGCGGCCGCCGCACAGTGGTCGAGCGCGCCACGGGCAGGTTCAGCTTTGTGGCAAGCAGCGGCACCCCGGGGCGAGCCGGGGCAGCCAACGGTGGGGTTCCTGTCATAGAAGGTCAGTATACCATCGCGCCCCGTTCGTCACGACCCTGGTGCACTCCATCGCCGGGCTGAGTCGACTGGCGCATCGAGGGTGATGGGCGGCCGCGCCAGCCTATCACCCTCGCCAGGCGCTAGCATCGCCCTTCCGGGGTGATGGCTGCGAGGGGCGCCGCTGCTATCGTGGCCTCAGAGGTCGCCGCAGCGAGCGACCGGATCTGAGGGAGGGTCACCGATGGAGGCGAAGCTGTTAGCGAAGCTGGCGCGCAGCGCTATCACGACGGCGCCCGTGGCAGGGCGAAGGATGTCCGGCTGGCGCGGCCGGGCGCGTACGGTTGGCCTCTGGTTTCTGGCGCTCACCGTGGCCGCCGCAAGCATGACCCTGGCGGCGGGGCAGGTCGCGAAGGCCCGGGCCCGGGCGCAGCATCGGCCCCTCGGCGAGCTGGTGGACATTGGCGGCTACCGGCTGCACCTGTACTGCCAGGGCTCGGGCGGGCCGACCGTGATCCTCGAGGCCGGCGGGGGCGAGACACTGCTGGACTGGGCCCTCACCCAGCCCGAGATTGCGAAGCAGGCGCGGGTCTGCGCCTACGACCGGGCGGGCCTGGGCTGGAGCGACCCGAGCCCCCGGCCGCGCACCGCGGCGGTCATGGCCGAGGAGCTGCACACCCTGCTCCACCGGGCCGGGATCGAGGGGCCCTACGTGCTGGTCGGCCACTCCCTCGGCGGCCCCATCGTGCGCCAGTTCGCCCTGGCTCACCCGCAGGACGTCGCGGGCATGGTGCTCGTCGACTCCTCCACCGAGCAGCAGAGCGCGCGCTTTCCCGAGGCCTACCGAGCAGCCATGGCCGGCATGCCGCGGATGCTGCGGCTGGCGAGTCTGGCCGCCGACGCGGGGCTCCTCGCCCTGTTCCCCGGCGTCGTCCCGCAGTCGACCCAGCTGCCCCCCGATGCCGCCGCGACGATCCAGGCGCTCGCCATCTCCAGCGGGAAGATGCTCCGCGCAACCCGTGCTGAGCTGATGGACGCGGAGGCCGACCCGACCCCACGCCCCGCCACCCTGGGCGGCATGCCGCTCGTCGTCCTGCGCCGCGACCCCAACGCCGTGCCGGTGCCCAGCCAGATTGCGCCCGAGGTGGCGCAGCAGTTCGAGGTCACCTGGGCGCAGATGCAGGAGGAGCTGGCAGCGCTCTCGCCCCGGGGGCGCGTCATCCTCGCCGAGGGGAGTGGCCACGGCGTGATGCTCGACCGGCCCGACCTGGTGATCCGGGCGATTCGGGACGTGCTCGCTGCGACAATGTGAGCGATGAACACCGTGTGTCGGCGAGCCCGGCCAGCGGGGGGAGGGAACGCGTTACCCCATGTACATCAAGCATAGCGTTAAAGGCTAGGCGGCGCAGCGCAGCTCATGCTGCGCTGGCAGCCGGACAGGCGAAACTACCACTGCTGGTGGTG
>JAAXUL010000244.1 GCA_013336035.1 Chloroflexales bacterium | reverse complement strand
GGCCGGCAAGACCATGCTGCTCAAGGCGATCGCCAACGGCATCACGGCCAACGCCCCCGATTCTCACCTGATCGTCCTGCTGGTCGGCGAGCGCCCCGAGGAGGTCACCGATATGCGCCGCTCGGTCAAGGGCGAGGTGATCGCCGCGACCTTCGACGAGCCCGTCGAGGACCATATCAAGGTAGCCGAGCTGACCCTCGAGCGGGCCCGCCGCCAGGTCGAGCACGGACGCCACGTGGTGGTCCTGATGGACTCGATCACCCGCCTGGCCCGGGCCTACAATGTGGCAATGCCCTCGAGCGGCCGCACGCTCTCGGGCGGCATCGACCCGGCGGCCCTCTACCCGCCCAAGCGCTTCTTCGGCTCGGCCCGCGCGATCGAGGAGGGCGGCTCGCTGACGATCATCGCCACCTGTCTGGTCGATACCGGCAGCAAGATGGACGATGTGATCTTCGAGGAGTTCAAGGGCACCGGCAATATGGAGCTGAACCTTGACCGCAAGCTGGCCGAGAAGCGCATCTTCCCGGCCGTCGATATCAACCGCTCGTCAACGCGCCGCGAGGAGCTGCTGCTCGACGCGACCACGCTGCGGCAGACCTACGCGCTGCGGCGTATGGTGAGCATGGTGGGCGATAATGACGGCACCGAGCTGATGCTGACGCGCATGGCTAAGGCGAAGACCAACACCGAGTTCCTGAGCACCCTTGGTAGAATGAATAGCTAGCGAATCGCTTGTCTGGCCTGTTGCCATCTGGTTGCCGCGTGACCCGTGACCCGTGACAGCATAACGGATCACGGATCGCGGCATGGCACGGCCGAGCACGAGTGACCCGCCAGATCAGAAGATAATCTGGTCGGCGTTGACCTGCTCGAGGCCGGCCCAGGGGCTGCGCACCTCGCCGCTGCGCAGGCTGCGCCCGAGGCGGAGGGTGAGGAGCAGGCCGATGGTGACCAGCAGGAGAGTGAGGGAGGCGGCGTAGACGGCGGTGTAGCCGAGGGTGACGTCGCCAGTAGCGTGCTGGACGAGGTCGCGGGTCAGGCCGCCGCCGATAGTGCTGAAGCCCTGAGCAAGGGCCTGGGTGATGCCCCAGAGGCCGATGAAGAGTCCGGCGTGGTTGCGGTCGACCAGGCCCATAACGAGGGCCAGGGCGCCGACAATAAAGAGGCCGCGCCCGGCGCCGATCAGGGCCACGCCCCCGCGGAAGGGGGCGATGAGGGTGGCGTTGCTCGAGAGGGTGACCGTCAGGAAGCCCGCCGCGCCGAGGAGGCAGCCAAGGCTGATCAGGAACACGGGCGAGCGTCCGCGCCAGAGCACGCCGGCCGCGAGGGCGATGCCGCCGAGCATGCCGGCGCCCCACAACGCGGTGAGCCCCGTGGTCTGGGTGACGCTCATACCAAGGACCTGGCCGCCATACGGCTCGAGCAAGACATCGTGGGTAGCGAAGCCCAGGGTGGCCAGGAAGAGCACGAGGAACAGGTTGCGCAGCGGCGCCTGGGCGGCGAGGAGCCTGAGCGAGTGTCCGAGGCTCTCGCGGACGACGATCGGATCGGCCACATCCTCGAGGTCGCCATTCGGCTTCAGGCGCTCCTGGCCGTACATGGCGACGAAGGTCAGGGCGATAAAGATCACGGCCGAGCCCTGCATCACCTGGATGAGACGGAAATGGTTATAGCTCACGAGGAGCTGGCCCATAAAGATCGAGCTGACGATTGTGCCCAGCACAAGCATAATCCAGAGCACACCGAGGACGCGGCCGCGCTCGCGGGCGGGGGTGATATCGCTGACCGTGGCGAGATAGATGGTCTCGACGATATTCACGCCGACGCCGTAGGCCAGGAAGATCAGGGCGCAGATGGCGAGAGCGACGGGGAAGGTGAGGGTGCCGCCGCCGCTGAGCAGGATGAGCGAGAAGGGGGCGGTAGCGAGGCCGCCGTAGGTAAGCACGGCGCCGAGGACAAGGTAGGGGGTGCGCCAGTTGCCGGCGGCGCGGGCCACGTCGGAGCGGAAGCCGATCAGGGCGCGGGCCGGTGAGACGAAGTAGTGGATGGCGATCAGAAAGCCGACGGCCACGGCGGGGATGCGCAGCTCGTCGATGAGGACGCGGTTGAGGGTGCCGGTGATAGGCGCAAGCGAGACGCCCATGCCGAACTGGAAGAGGCCGAGGCGCAGCACGCGCAGCCAGCGCTGGACATCGGGGTGGCTATCGAGCCAGCGGCGCGCCCCGCGCAGCCGCCCCTTCAGAGCATTGCCTGCTGCCATGGGTGTCTCCATCTCAGGGGGCTGCGCACAGAAACAGCCCCGGACGCCGCGCCGCACCTTGGCCCAATTATACCACGCAAAGCTTCTCTAAATGGCATGGCGCAAGCCGACAGCGCCCTCGACTGTGGTATGATGGCGGCTAACGCTGATCGCCACGAAACCACATCACCGCTATGAGCCGCATCGCCGAGACGTTCGCTCGCCTGCGGGCCGAGGGGCGAGTCGCCCTGATGCCCTATCTGACTGTCGGCTTCCCCGAGCGCGACAGCGCCCTTGCGCTGGTGCCCGCGATGGAGGCCGCCGGGGCCAGTCTATTCGAGCTGGGGGTGCCCTTCTCAGACCCGCTCGCCGACGGGGCCACCATCCAGCGCTCGGCCCAGCGGGCCCTTGCGCACGGGGTGACTCTGGCTGACTGTATCGCCACAGCGGCCCGCCTGCGCGAGAGCGGCCTGGCCGCCCCGCTGCTGCTGATGGGCTACTACAACCCGCTGCTGCGCTACGGCGTCGAGCGGGCCTGCCGCGATCTAGCCGCCGCCGGCGGCGATGGCTGGATCATCCCCGATATGCCGCCCGAAGAGGCCAGCGAGCTGCGGGCGGCCGCCTCGGCCCACGGCCTCGACCTGATTATGTTCGTAGCGCCAACGACGCCCGAGGAGCGAGTGGCCGAGATTGCCCGCCTGGCCAGCGGCTTCATCTATGTCGTCTCACTCACAGGGGTGACCGGGGCACGCCAGAGTATGGCGACCAATCTGGGTGAGGTGCTGGCCCGCGTGCGGCGCCACACCGACCTGCCCCTGGTGGTGGGCTTCGGCATCAGCAGGCCCGAGCACGTGGCCGAGGTGGCACGCCTGGCCGACGGGGCGATCGTGGGCAGCGCCCTGATCACCCACATCGAGGGCCTCGCCGCGGATGCGGCGGCCCCCGGAGCAGCGGCGTTCGTGCGGAGGCTCCTTGACGGGTAGTTTTCTGTAACTGGTGTCACTATTCTTAGCGTGAATCCATCATAATCCGGCCAGCAGGCCACAAGATTCGCCGACAGCTACTCGATGGGGAGGACCACATGGAGGCGAAAGCGTACGTGCTGATCGAGGCAGAGTCCGGACGTGTTGCCGAGGTGCTGGCGGCCCTGCGGGCAATCGAAGGGATGAGCGCCGCCGACGCAGTTACGGGCCCATACGACATCGTCGCCACCGTACAGACGCCCGATCCCCGCAATATCGGCCGCCTGGTGATGAACGAGATACAGGGCGTCGAGGGCATTAAGCGCACTGTGACCTGCATCGTGATCGGCTAGACGCCCACATCGCACACTCGTGCTGCCAGAAAGGAAGCAGGCTATGTCCTCGGCTACGAAGGGCATGGAGGGGATCATCGCTGCGCAGACGGCCATCAGCTATATTGACGGCATGAATGGCCGCCTGTTCTATCGCGGCATCGATATCAATGAGCTGGCCGAGAAGTCGACCTTCGAGGAGACAACAGCCCTGCTGTGGTATGGCAAGCTGCCCACCAGGAAGCAAGTCGATAGCTTCCGGCGCAAGATGATCGAGAACCGGCTGGTGCCGAACGAGATCATCGCCCTACTGCTGTTGCTGCCGAAGAAGACCACCCCTATGGGCGTGCTGCGCACGGCGGTGTCGGCCCTGGCCCCTTTTGACCCTGCGACCGGCGATAACTCGCTCGAGGCCAACGTCAACAAGTCGATCCGCCTGACGGCGGCTTTGCCCACGATCGTGGCCGCCTGGGAGCGCATCCGCAACGGCCTCTGGCCCGTGACCCCGAGCACCCACCTCGACCACGCGGCCAACTTCCTCTATATGCTCTCTGGCAAAGAGCCAGACCCGGCGGCGGCGCGCGTGCTTGACCAGTGCTTCATTCTGCACGCCGACCATGGGCTGAATGCTAGCACTTTCGCCGCACGCATCACGGCCTCGACCCTGTCAAACCTGCACAGCTCGATCACCTCGGCTATCGGCACGCTCAAGGGCCCGCTGCACGGCGGAGCCAACGAGCAGGTGATGCGTATGCTGCTCGAGATCGGCGATGTGGACCGGGTGGACCAGTATATGCGCGGCGCGTTCGCGGCCAAGAAAAAGATCATGGGCTTCGGCCACCGGGTCTACAAGGCCAACGACCCGCGGGCCCTCTGGCTGCAGCGCCTGGCCGCGCATCTGGCCACGACCAGCGGCAACCCGCGCTGGTACCGGATGAGCGAGCGCATCCGCACGATCATGCAGGCCGAGAAGCCCCTGCCCGTCAACGTCGACTTCTACTCGGCCTCGGTCTACTACACCCTGGGCATCCCGATCGACCTCTTCACGCCGATCTTCGCGATCAGCCGGGTCGCCGGCTGGACAGCCCACGTCTACGAGCAGTACTCCGATAATCGGCTCATCCGCCCCGAGTCCGAGTACATCGGCCCAATGGATGTGCCGTACACCGACATCGATAGCCGCAGCTAGTCGCGGGAGCTGTGAGGTGTGAGCCGGCCCCATTGAACACACCTCACAGCTCACTTTATCGCTATGTCGCTGACTGTTCGCCTCGGCCTGACCTATCTGCTGATCACGCTGGTGGGGCTGCTGCTTGTGGGCAGCGGGTTTGTGGCGCTAGCCGGTCGCTACCTTGCCGGAGAGCGCGAGCGCGAGCTGAGCGCCCAGGCCGAGATCTACGCGGCGCTGCTTGGCGAGCTGGCCGACACCCCGGCTCAGCTCCAGGCCCTGTCGCGATCGTCGCCGGCTGATGATCTGCTGCCCGCCGGCACGCAGGCGCGGATCTTCTCGATAGCCGGGGCTCGGATCGCGGGCGACCCGTCCCTTGGCTTGTTTCCCAGCCGCCGGGCCCTGGCCCTGGTGCGCCCGCCCTTCCCCCTGCCGGCCTCGCAGGTCGAGGGACGGCTGTACGCGGCCAGCGCCATCACCGGCCCTGCCGGACCTATCGGCGTGGTCGAGCTGTCGCGGACCACCGCCGAGGACGCCAGCCTGTTGCGCGACCTTGGCGGGCTGGTGCTGCAGGCGGCCCTCGCCGCCGCCCTGGTTATGGCCGCCGTCAGCGCCCTGGTGGCCCGAGGGATCGCCCGGCCTATCCTGGGCCTGACGCGCCGGGCCGAGCGCCTGGCGGCCACCTACACGCCGCCTGAGCTCAACCACGCAGCGCGGGTAGCGCACGAAGGCCCGCCGTGGCGCGCACGCATTCGCGCGCTGCGTAGCGCAGACGAGATCGCCCAGCTCGATCGCAGCCTCGGGCGTCTCGAGTGCGGCCTGGCAGCCTATGCCGCACGCATCAGCGAGCTAGAGCAGGCCCGGGCACGCTTCTACCGCAGCGTCTCGCACGACTTGCGCACGCCCCTGACGGCAATCAGCGCAGCGCTCGAGAACCTGGCCGACAGCCTGCCCGAGACACAGCGGGCCGCAGTGACAGGCCTCGAGGGCGAGGCGGCTCGCCTTGGCAGGCTGGTGGACGACCTGCTGCGCCCACCTGACGATGGCCGGCTGGCCCTTGTCGTCCGGGCGCCCGTAGACCTGACGGCCCTGGCCGTTGAGGTCTGCGCGCTGCTAGAGGGGCGGGCCCGACGGGCCGGGGTGGAGCTAGGGGCCAGAGGTGACGCGCTGAGCGTGCCGGGTGACCGAGACCGGCTCAAGCAGGCCCTGATCAACCTGGTCGACAATGCGCTGCGGATCTCGCCCCCAGGCGGCGCTGTGCTAGTGCGGGTCGAGCCTATAGCATCGGCAGCCCGCCTGGTGGTAGAGGACCAGGGCCCTGGCGTCCCCCCCGAGCTGCGAGAGCGGATCTGGGAGCGAGGGGTGCGGGGCAGCGACCCGGTCGCCGATAGGGGCGCCGGGCTAGGCCTGGCGATCGTCCGCGAGATCGCGGCGGCCCACGAGGGCCGGGCCTATCTCGACCCGGCGTGGGCGCCCGGGGCGCGCTTTGTGATTGAGCTACCTGCACATTGAGAGCAGAGCAATGACCTCTCCTTCTGAATCTACACGACGGCGACGTATCAGATGGGGCGTGCGTGGGGCCCTGACCCTAGCAGCCCTGGCGATTATGCTCGGTGGACTATTCAACGTGCTGATCACGATCTTCGAGGGCGCTGTCCCGCCAGATGCTGGCGTGGGCTACTGGGCAGGGCTGCTCCTATGGTCGTCGCTGGTATGGGGCGGCGGGGGCCTGTTCTTCGGCACACTGCTCGGCGTCTACGCCTCGATGATCTGGCGCGATGACAGCGGCACCTGATTTGACTCATCGGCCCGGTCGCGCTATAATCAGCACTGTTGCTCGGGGCGTAGCGCAGACCGGTAGCGCACCTGAATGGGGTTCAGGAGGTCGGAGGTTCAAATCCTCTCGCCCCGACCAGAGCGATAGGCGTGGCATCTATGTGCCGCGCCTGTTGTTTTTCCGGTAATTCTCCGGTCACACCTCCGCGCTAGTATGACTAGACCAGTTGCCCGACCATGCGGTGGGCTCGCGTTACGTTTGGGCAGATAGCGAGGCTCGCCTGTTGCGAAGCGCCGCGGTACCGTGCTACAATATAGCCCCAGTAAATGATTTTCCCCCCGCCTTTGCCCACGGGGTGCAGAAAACGCCATACATCCTCTTGACACCGGCTTTATAATCGGCATATACTTTACACATTATCCTGGCGCCATCCTGCGCGCAAGGTTTGGCACTCCAGGCGCCGTAAACTTTTCCCCTCCCCATCGCTCTGCAAGGGACAGCAGGAGGCGTAAGCATGGCTACGATGAGCCTGCAAGCGGCATATGACCAGGCCCGCAGCTACCTCGAGGCCAATCAGGTCGAGCAGGCGATCGGTGTGGCGCAGCATGTCCTCGAGTACTTCCCCGAGAATCTTGAGGCCCACCGCATCCTCGGCGAGGCCTATCTGGCCAGCCGACAGTTCGACCAGGCCGAGGGGGCGTTCAGCCGCGTGCTGCGTGCAGACCCCGAGAACATCCCTGCCCATGTGGGCCTGGGCATCACCTTCGAGCGCCAGAGCAAGCTCGACCGGGCCGTAGCCGAGTTCGAGCAGGCTCTCGAGGTACGACCCGACATGCCCGAGCTGCGCGGCCAGCTCCTACGCCTCTATACCGATCTGTGGGGCACCGAGGGGGCGACCCTGCGCCTCAGCCGCCCCGGCCTGGCGCGCCTCTACGCCAAGGGCCATATGCTCCCCCAGGCCATCCAGGAGTTTCGCAGCGTGATCGAGGAGCACCCCGACCGCTTCGACGCCCGGGTCGGCCTCGCCGAGGCCCTCTGGCGCGACGGCCAGGAGGAAGACGCCGCCGAGACATGCGAGGCCATCCTTGCCGAGCGGGCTGATGTGCTCAAGGCTAATCTGCTGCTCGGCTTTATCAAGCTCGCCGGCAGCGACGAGAGCGGCGAGCCATACTGGCGCCTCGCGCAGCAGCTCGACCCCTACCAGCAGGTCGCCCGGTCGATTTTCGAGACTCTGCCCGACATCCCTCCGCCCGACCTGAACATCCCCGTCTGGGATGAGACAGCCTGGCTTGATCAGCAGGCCCGCGAAGAGGCTCTGCGCCTTAGCCAGCAGCCGGTCGCCGCCGCGGCCCCGGAGAGCGCCGAGCCCGAGGAGGATAGCTTCGCCTCGTGGCTCGACCAGGTCGAGGAGCCGATCGTCGAGGAGCCAATCAGCGAGCCGACGGCGGCCCCTGTGAGCGCGAACGACGATTTTCTGGCGAGCCTCCTGGCCCTTGACACCCCGCCCGTGCCCGCTGATGTGGGCAGCGACCTTGACTCGAGCAGCGGCATCACCCCCTTTAGCTTCGATGATTTCGGCGCCGGCAGCGCGCCACCCGCGCCGTCTCAGCCCGAGGGTATCGACGACCTCGATCTATCCGGCACCGAGGTCCCTGTCGCCCCCGTGATTGCGGCCGGCGCCATGGCCGGCGCCCTCGCCGCTGACTGGCTTGCCGAGGAAGAGCCCGCCTCTATCGAGACCACGGAGCCGCCCTCGCTGGTGGAGCCCGCCCTCGTCGGAGAGGATCTGGAGCCATTTTCGCTGGCCGATCTGGGGCTGAGCGCTGAGGAGATCGCCCAGCTGAGCGCTGAAACGCCTGACGCGAACGCGCCAGATGCGGCGGTTCAGCCGCTCTCCCTCGACGATCTAGGCCTTGGCGAGACTACCAACGACACAATGTCCACCCCACCGGACGATGAGGCGGCGCTCGAGCCCTTCTCCCTCGCCGACCTCGGCCTCAGCCCCGACGAGATCGCCGCCCTTGAGGCCCCCGAGCGCCCGGCCACGCTCCCCGACGACGAGCAGCCCGCCCTCGAGCCCTTCTCCCTCGCCGACCTCGGCCTCAGCCCTGACGAGATCGCCGCCCTTGAGGCCCCCGAGCGCCCGGCCACACTCCCCGACGACGAGCAGCCCGCCCTCGAGCCCTTCTCCCTCGCCGACCTCGGCCTCAGCCCCGACGAGATCGCCGCCCTTGAGCCACCCCCCGTATCCGACGTCAGGCCTTCGCCCGAGCTAGAGTCGGCCGGCATCGCCCCCCTCACATGGGACGAGGACGAGTCTGACGCAAGCGCGTCGGGGGAGAACGACTTTCTTGATATCGATATGGGCGATTTGCAGCCGTTCTCACTCGACGACCTTGACCTGAATGCCACTGGTGATGACGCGGGGATCGGCTCGCTGCCGCCCTCGCTGCAGCCTTTCTCGCTTGATGATGCAGCGATACCCCCGGCGTCCGCCGCGCCGCTGGCCCTCGACTCGGACGAGCAAGGGGAGGCGAACGGCGGCTATAGCTGGCAGCAGCCCTCGGCGAAGAATCAGACTGACTTCCTGCGCAGCGACGCCACCGAGGCGCCCAAGGGCAGTATCTTCGGCAGACTCAAGCAGTGGGCCGCCGAGCGCCCCCCCGAGGAGCCACCGCCCCTGCCCCCGGTGAGTGATGACGACAGCGATGTGGCCGCCTACTTCTCGAACGACGATGTGCCGCTGCGCGATGAAGAGCCGCGCTCACCCGAGCGCTTCACCAGCGGCTTCCGTCTGCCGAAAGAGGAGGGTGGGGTCGCGCCGGTCGCTGGCGCCGCCGCCGCCGGAGCCATAGCTGGCGCCGCCGCCGCCATGATCGCCGCCTCGAAAGAGCAGCCGCCCACGCCGCCCGCCGAGCAGCCCCAGGCGCCGAGCACCAGCGAGGAGCCCGAGCTCACCCCCTTCTCCCTCGAAGACCTCGGCCTCAGCCCTGATGAGATCG
>JAAXUL010000956.1 GCA_013336035.1 Chloroflexales bacterium | reverse complement strand
GGCCGGGTTCGTGGCGGGCGTGGCAGTCCGGGGCGTGGCCGACGGGCCGCAGGCCGTCAGCAGCAGCGCCGCGAGCAGGAAGATGGCGATGTTCCTGGGCATGGTCATCCTTTCGCGTGATCGAGGGGCACGGTGTCGGAACGGCACAGGCGCGACTCATGCTCACCCCTGTTCGGGTGCGTGGGCCAAGAGCGGGCGTTATGTTTACGCCCTGCGCACCAGGGCCAGACGGGCGCCTGGTTCACTTCGACGCTGTGCCGGCTCCGCCTCCGAGCACATGAGCGGCACCAGGCGCGCGGCGTACGCCTTCGCCACCGCCTGTCCGCGCGTCGCGACGTACAGCTTCTGAAAGAGGGTCCGGCAGTGGTACTTCACGGTCGAGATACTGATGTGAAGCCGTACGGCGATCTCGTCGTTCGACAGCCCGAGGGCCAGCAGGGTGAGCACCTCGCGCTCCCGTGGCGAGAGCAGCGCTGTCCCCGGCTCCGCATCCCGATGCAGGGCCACTACCACCTCCCAGGCCTCGGGCGCGAACACGGTGCGGCCGGCGGCGGCGGCTCGCAGGGCCTGCGCGAGGCTCAGAGCGTCCGTGTTCTTGAGCAGATAGCCCTGGACGCCCGCCCGGAGCGTGTGGCGGAGCGCGTCAACCTCCACGGTCATCGTGAAGACAACCAGGGGTACCCCAGGGAGAGCTCGCGCCAGGCCGGCGAGCGCCTCGGGCCAGGCGACACCGAGATCGCCAATCTCGACCAGGGCGATGTCCGGCCGGAAGCGCGCACCTAGCTCCTGGGCCTCTGCCAGGCTGTAGGCGTGGCCAACCAGCTTGATATCGGAGAACGCCGCGAGCAGCTGGCCGACGCCCGCGTGGATCACCGGCAGGCTATCGAGGGTCAGCACGCGCACCGTACGCTGGTCGACCATAACTGGTTCTCCGTCAGTTCCTCGCTCTTGTTCGCCACAGCGTCGGGCCGTCGTCGGCGGTGCGGGCAGCGCTTCCCGCTGCCCGCCCTGCTACGCGCAACGCGCTACGTTCGCCCTACGGCGCCGGGACAAAGGACAGCGTGCCGCCGTCGGCCATCAGCTCGATGATCAGATTCGCGTCGTCGAAGCGGTAGAGCGCCGCGCTCCCCAGCAGCTTGAGCAGCTGCTCGCCGCGCGAGTCGTCGCCGCAGGCCGCCGCCGTCACCGGGCCAAGCTCAATCGTCAGGCTGCCGCCCTCGCCCTGGTAGCTCCCGGCGGCCTGGTTGCAGTCCGCCTTGACCACCAGCGATCCGTCCGTGTTGAAGGTCAGCGTGTAGTTGCCCGGCTCGTTGACGGTGAAGCTCTCGGTCGGGCCGCTGTACGCCGCCCACTGCCAGGCGTTCCCCCGCAGCTTCGCCAGCTCCTCGGTGGGCGGCAGGATGGCGGCGGGCGCGGTCGTAGGCTGCGCGTTCGGGCTGGTCCAGGTGTTGTTGGGCGCGCTAGGGTCGACGAAGATCCCGCCGCTCACTGTGACCGATTGCAGCTCCTTGTCGCTCATGAGCATCACGCTCGCCACGTCCGGCGTGTCGCGCCAGATCGCCGGGCTCTGGCGGAAGCTCTCGCTGGAGCCGTCGGCGTAGGTGGCGACCACGTCAAAGGGCTGGGCGAAGCCGCCGACGTTCTGGACCAGCACAGTGGCGCCGCCGTCGGTCTGCTCCACGCCCTTGATCGCCAGGTCCAGATAGTTGTCGGTGTAGAACCAGTTGTGGAAGAACCATGTCAGGTCCTCGTCGGCGGTATCGTTGAACGTGTTAAACATGTCCCAGGGCAGGGGATACTTGCCGTTCCAGCGTGCCATGAACTCGTGCAGGCTGCGCTTGAAGGCCTCGTCGCCCATCATCTCCTTCAGCGCCAGGTAGGCCAGCGAGGGCTTGTCATAGGCATTGCGGCCCACGATGTCGCCCCGCAGCGAGTCGGCCGGCTTGATGACCGGGATGCCCCAGTCGTAGCCCGGTATGCCCAGGGTGTACGACCGGACCTTCACAAACAGCTCGTCGGCGCTCGCCTGGCCACGGTCCCTGGTGTTAATCAGGTACTCGAAAGCCGTCGTCCAGCCCTCGTCCATGAAGGGGTAGCGCGCCTCGCTGATGCCCATATAGAAGGGGAACCAGCTGTGCAGGATCTCGTGGGCCACGACAAAGCGGATGAACGAGGGGTCATCTGTGTTCGAGGAGTCGTTGACCATCATCGGGTACTCCTCGTCGGCGCCGCCGCGGATGATCGTGGTCTTGCTGTAGGGGTAGGGCACGCCGGGCCATTGGGTCGAGGCAAAGTCCAGGGCGCTCTTGCCGAACTCGACCATCTGCTGGAAGTCGGTGGCCTCGGCGTTGTAGGCCGCCTGCACGCTGGCCCTGCGGCCCGTCGCCGGGTCGACCACCACACTGCCCGCGTCCCAGTAGTAGTGGTTGCTCAAGGCGATCGCGATGTCCGGCACGTTCGCCGCCTGCCACTTCCAGGTAACGGTGTCGGCCTGGGCGGTGACGAGGCCCTGCTGGATCTCCTCGGGCGTGGCGACCACCGTCACCGCGTCGCTGGTGAACGAGCCGGCCAGGCGCTGGGCGTACTCCGGCTGCAGCACCTCGTCGGGGTTTTGCAGGTCGCCCGTCGCCCAGACGACGTAGTTCCTGGGGACAGTGACCTCGAAGTTGAAGTCGCCGAAGCCGTTGTAGAACTCGCGGCCCGCCGAGTAGGTGAACTCGGTGGCATCCCACGCGCCGCGGTCGTCGAAGATGGCGACGCGGGGGAAGAAGTAGGCCAGGTAGAAGGTGCTCTCGTCGATCGCGCCCTCCTTCACGCTCTGGCCCGCCAGCTCGTAGCTCCAGGTGAAGCCGAAGGTGATCGACTCGCCGGGCTGCAGCTCCGCGTCGAGGTCCCACTTCTGGACCGTGCTGCGCGTCTGTTGCACCCAGGGCTTGACCTCGCCGTTCACGCGGAACTCCTCGACCTGGAGCCCGTCGGTGAAAAAGTCCTCGGTAATCTGTGCATTCTCCCGGGTGGCCAGGGGGTTGTGCACATTCTGGTAGAGCCGGAAGAACACCGACGGCAGAGGGTACGGGCTGTTGTTGGTGTAGACGATCTCCTCGCTCGCCGAGACGGTGCGATCGGGCGGCGCCACGCTGATCTGCATGGTGTGGGCAGAGGTGTTCTGCCAGTACTTCGCGGTCGGCCGGCCGTCGGCGCCACGCGTGCCGGCCTGATAGGGGAAGCGCGCGCTGATGGGCACAGTCAGCTCCGCCGCAGGGGCGGACGCCGCGGTCGGGGCCTCGGCGGCGGTAGGCGCGACGCTCGGGGCGGGGGCCGCCTCGGCGGCGGTGGTGGGCGCGGCGGTGGGCTGCGGGGCCGCCTGGCCGGCGCAGGCCGACAGCAGCATGGCGGCGAGGAGCGCGAGCGGGAGCAGCTGACGCAACGTGTGTTTGTTCATGGCCTCATCTGTGTGCGAAACGTGCAT
>JAAXUL010000243.1 GCA_013336035.1 Chloroflexales bacterium | reverse complement strand
CCTATGGTGATCTCGAGCCCGTCGTAGGCGATCCGCATCAGGCCCCTATGGTGATCTCGAGCCCGTCATAGGCGAACGCGACCCCGGGGGGCAGCTGCGCGCTGGCGGTGGCGTGGTCGATGGCGTGGGTCATGTGGACGAAGAAGGCGCGGCGGGGTCGCAGGGCTGCAACAATTTCGATGGCCTGATCGACAGTATAGTGAGTGGGATGAGGCTCGTAGCGCAGGGCGTTGAGCACCAGCACATCGAGCCCGCCGAGCAGATCCCACGACTCGCGCGGGATAGCGCTGGCGTCGGTGACATAGCCCAGCCCACCGATGCGGTAGCCGGTGATCGTCCAGGTGCCGTGCTCGATGTCGAAGGGATGGATGGGCGTGCCGCCGATAGCGAAGGGCGCATCGACGGGGCGCAGGTCGAGGTTAGGGCGGGTCGAGCCGGCCGAGGTCTCATTGAAGGCGTAGGCGAAGCGCTCGCGCACATCGGCCAGGGTGCGGGTGCTGCCATAGATCGGCACACAGCCGTTGTAGCAGAGCGGGCGCAGGTCGTCGAGGCCGGCCACGTGGTCGAAGTGCGAGTGAGTAAGGAGGACGGCGTCGATGCTGCGCAGGTGCGCGACAAGGGCCTGGGCGCGAAAGTCGGGCCCGGCGTCGATCAAGATTGTCTCGGCGCCGGCCTGAAGCAGGGCCGAGGTGCGCATGCGGTGATTGCGCGGGTCGGTTGAAGAACAGACCGCACAGTCACAGCCAATCACCGGCACACCCATCGAGGTGCCCGTGCCCAAAAATCGTAGCCGCATAACCCTCTGCGGGGGTGGTTGCTCGCGGGCGCGCGTGCCGCGCCCGGCGAGATTATAGCACACTCATGGCGCCCAAATCAGCGGGCCCCGCAGGCTGCTGCACCGCGTCGTAGAGCCCTGTATCGTAATTTACAAAACTGTCAACTGGATATGACCAAAGGTACCTTGCTAAGGGTCCTGGCGAAACCTATACTCATGGTTAGCAAGCGTGGGAAAGCCAAAATCGTGAGCTTCGCCCTGTGGGCTCGCACAGAGGCGAACCGCCCACTTTAGGGACGGCAGCGATGCATCGGCTATGGAAGGGGCTGAACTCACAGCTCCGCTACCAGATTATCTTTCCCTTCCTGCTGCTGACCTTTGTTGTAGCAGTGGCGGGATCGTTTGTTGTCTTCTATCTGCTCAGCCAGGCGCTCAAGCAGCGCTTCGACACCGAGCTGGCCAACGTTACCCGTTCGGCCAGCGACGCGCTGATCAGCCAGGAGCAGGCCAACCTCCAGTTCTTGCGCCAGGCGGCGTTCGCCTCGGCCAACGTCGAGACGGGTGCCCCGAGCGTGGCCGACGCCATTGCCGCCGGCGACAGCAAGGGCCTGGCTCAGGCCCTCGAGCCCTTCTTCAAAGATGGAGCCCTCAGCCCCGGGGTGCGCCTCGACCGACTGATCGCCTTTGACACGCAGGGCCGGTCGATGGTCGACTTCGAGCGCCGCACGAGCCCGCAGGGCGACGGCTACATCACCAACCCCCCGATCGACCTGAACGGCGCCTGGTTCACCGACAAGATCATCAGCGGCACGTCGGACGATCAGGGCGATAAGTACGCCGGCCTGATCCAGTTCGCCGACACGAACACGCTCTACTTTGCCACGATCGCCCCAGTGTACAAAGGCGACAAGGTCGCCGGCGGGCTCATCGCCGCTATGCATGTCGACAGCCTGCTAGCTGTGATGACCACCCGCTCGCGGGCCGACGGGATCACGCTCTATGATCAGAGCGGGCGGGTGATCAGCACCACCTTCGGCGACACCGTCGCCCCGATGAGCCTGGATCTGCTGAGCGCCTTCGAGGCGAACACGAGCCCCTTCGAGACGGTCCTCTTCAGGAACGAGGTGATCGACAACCACGAGTACCAGTTTGCCTATGTGCCGCTGATGGTGCGCGGCTCGTCGGTGGGCATCCTGGCGCCGGCCCGCTCGCGCGACTATATCCTAGACACCTGGAACAGCACGGTCTGGCCGGTGATGGGCCTGATTGGGGCCCTGGCCCTGGCGATCTTCGTCGTCGGCATCTTCATCGCCCGCCATATCACCATGCCCCTCGAGGAGCTGGCCCGGACCTCGACTGAGATCGCCGAGGGCAAGCTCGACCGCCGCGCCCGCATCGGCTCTGAGAACGAGATCGGCCAGCTGGCCGTCAGCTTCAACCAGATGACCGAGTTCCTGGTCAGGCTCTACGACCAGGTGCAGGCCGAGGCCAGCCAGCGAGCCGCGATTGTCGAGAGCATCACCGACGGGATCGTGGTCGTCGACGATCAGGGCAATATCAAGATGATCAACCGGGCCACCAGGCGCCTGATGAGCATCACCGACGACGCCCCGATGCCCGAGAAGCTCAGCGACATCCCGATGCAGAGGCTGGTCGAGGGCGTGCCCGGCTTCGGCACCCAGCGGGCCCAGGATCTCTTCACCCTCGGCGAGTATATCGTCCGCGCCTCGATCGCCCCGGTGGTCGGGGGCGACGGCACCCGCTCGGGCTATGTCTGCCTGCTCCAGGACATGACTGCCGAGGTCGAGGTAGACCGCGCCAGGACCAACTTCATCGGCACGATCTCGCACGAGCTGAAGACGCCGCTCCAGGTGATCAGCGGCAACGCGGATGTGCTGATCCGCGGCATGGTCGGTCGCCTGAACGATGAGCAGGCCAACTGCGTGGAGGCGATCCGCCAGCACACCAACAATATGACCGGGCTGCTCCAGAACGTGATCACCATCGCCCACCTCGACTCGGGCGCGACGACCACGGATCTGGCGCCGGTCGAGCTGTTGCGCCCGATCGACGAGGCCAACTGGCGGGTCCAGAGCCAGATCAAAGCCAAGGGCCTCACGCTCAATGTCCAGATCCCCGAGGGGCTACGCCCTGTCCTGGCAGACTTCGACCATGTGCGCCAGGTGGTCTACCAGCTGCTCGACAATGCGCGCCGCTACACCCACGAGGGTAGCATCACTGTGCGCGCCCTCGACTGCGGCGACCATGTCCGGGTCGAAGTCACAGATACGGGCCGGGGCATCCCGCCCGACATGCAAGAGCAGGTTTTCCAGCGCTTTATCAGAGGCGACGGCACCAGCGAGGGTATCAACTCGGCTGAGCGCGGGATCGGCCTTGGGCTAGCGATCTGCAAACAGCTGGTCGAGCGACAGGGTGGCACGATCGGGGTGACTAGCATTCCAAACCAGGGTAGTACGTTCTACTTCACACTACGCTACGCCAATGATACTTCAGGCCCCGAAAACGAGACCACCTTGGCTGCGGCTGCTTGAGCGTGACACTCTCAGACGCCCGCTCCCCTGGCTGATCCTCCTGGCGCTGATCACGGTTATGGTCGGGGTCTCCTTCATCGCGCGCCTCACGATGGAGTGGGCCGCGCCGGATATGGCGCGCTATGGTGGCAATGTGGGCGAGGGTGGCCAGGCCGACTATGGCCTCTGGCCCTTTGGCGCGTTCCTCCCACCGATCAACCCGGCGGCGATCGAGGCCGCCGAGTCCGACAATCAGCAGCCGGCAGCCGGCAGCCCTGGCCCGTCCAGCAGCCCCGTGCCCGTCGCCGTGATCGACGCCTCTACGGTCACCCCGACGCCGCCCCTGGTCACGGCCCAGCCCTCGCCGGAGGCCGCTGAGACGCGGCCCCGCTCGGCTGAGCCCTCGCCGACCCCCACGGCGACGCAGAGGGCGACGGCCCAGCTCGCGCCCACCCAGCCGCCCCTGCCAACCCTCGCCCGCGTGCCGGCCACGCCCACGTCCGCGGTTGCCACCGCGACGCCGGTGACCAACCCGGGCGACCTGCTGCCAACCAGCGCGCCGCCAGCCCCCACCAGCCCGCCGTCGCCGACCAGGACCCCCATCCCCACCAGCCCGCCGCAGCAGCCGACCAATACGGTCGTCCCCACTACGCCGGTGCCTGTCAGCACGTCGGCGCCCCCCACGCTCACGCCGACGCTCGGCCCGTCGCCCACGCCCTCGCCCACGCTCACGCCGACGCCGCCCACTATGGCCTTCGCCGACGCCTCGATCACCGCCGCCGAGGGTAATCGGGCCACCTTCGAGGTGCGCCTGAGCAGCAGCTACCACCTTCCGATCACGGTCAGCTACAGCACGAGCAACGGGAGCGCCACGGCCGGCGCCGACTATAAGGCGGCCAGCGGTATGCTGACCTTCGCCCCCGGCGACACCTCGAAGATCATCAGCATCCTCGATCTGGCGAAAGATAATCTGAATGAGCTCAACGAGACGGTCTACCTGACCCTGAGCGACCCCACTAACGCCACGATCGAAGGCCCGGACAGGGCCGTGCTGACGATCACCGACGGCGACCCGCCGCCCACGGTGCGCTTCGCCGGCGACCGCCGCACGGTGGCCGAGGGCGCCGGCCTGATCGGGGTGAGCATCGAGCTGAGCCAGCGCAGCGCTATCGATGTTGCGGTGCCCTACAGCGTAGGCGGGACGGCCGCCTCTAGCGACCATAGTCTGCGCGCCGGGACCGTGATCATCCCCGCCGGCTCGACGAGTGCGCGCCTGCGCTTCAGCATCGTGAATGACAAGATCGACGAGAGCGACGAGACGATCCGGATCACGCTGGGCACCCCGACAAACGCCGACCTGGCCATCCCGAGCGTCTATGTGGTGACGGTCACCGACGACGACACGGCGGGCGTACAGGTGGTCACTAATACACTGACGACCACCGAGGGCAGCGCGATCACCTATACGGTCAGGCTGACCAGCGAGCCGACCTGGCCTGTTTTAGTAACCCTGCTCCCCGACAATCAGCTCAGTGCCGCGCCCGCGGCTTTGATCTTCGACGCGAGCAACTGGGCCACAACCCAGGTCGTGACGGCCACCGCCATCGACGACATGGTCGATGAGGTGAGCCCGCACCCGGGCCGCATGATGCACGATGTCAGCAGCGTTGACCCGAACTACAACTGGGACCAGGCCCGCGAGGACACCCTGGACGTGGTCGTGAGGATCATCGACAACGATGACGCCGGGGTGCTCGTCACAGCCACATCACCGCTAACCGTCAGCGAGAGCCTCGCGGCGAACGATCACAGCGCGCCCTACGCTGTTGTGCTGAAGAGCCAGCCCACGGAGCCGGTGACGGTCACGCTCTGGCCGGACACCCAGGTGAGCACGAGCGCGCCCGCGCTTTTCTTCAACAAGACCAACTGGAACATCACCCAGACCGTGACCGTGACCGCGGTGGACGACAGTATTGATGAGCCCACGCCGCACACCGGCCTGATCACTCACACGGTGGCGAGCGCCGACCCGTTCTACACCAACCTGCCGGCCCCGCAGCGGCCCGCCAATGTGACTGTGTCGATCATCGATAACGACACGTCGGGCGTCGAGGTGATCACCAACACGACCACTATCACCGAGGGCGGGGCGATCACCTACACGCTGCGGCTGACGAGCCAGCCGACCGCGCCTGTGACGATCACTACAACTGGCGCCCTCACCCCTACCCTGCCGGCCGCAGTCACCTTCTCGACAGCGAACTGGAATACCACCCAGACGATTACCATTAGCGTGCCCGACAACTCTATCGCCGAGGTCTACAGCTCGCCCACGTTCACGGTCGCACACACACTGGCGAGCACCGACCCGAACTATAACGAGGGGACGAAGCCGTTCACGGTGACTTCTGTGCCGGTAACGGTGCTCGATAACGACATCGCAGGCGTCGAGGTGATCACCAACACGACTCCGGTCACCATCACCGAGGGCGGGGCGATCACCTACACGCTGCGGCTGACGAGCCAGCCGACAGCGACGGTGGCAATCAACCTGGCCACTATACTAACTGGCGAGATCACCCCTACCCTGCCGGCCGCAGTCACCTTCTCGACAGCGAACTGGAATACCACCCAGACGATTCCCATTAGCGTGCCCGACAACTCTATCGCCGAGGTCTACAGCTCGCCCACGTTCACGGTCGCACACACACTGGCGAGCACCGACCCGAACTATAACGAGGGGACGAAGCCGTTCACAGCGACTTCTGTGCCGGTAACGGTGCTCGATAACGACATCGCAGGCGTCGAGGTGATCACCAACACGACCACTATCACCGAGGGCGGGGCGATCACCTACACGCTGCGGCTGACGAGCGAGCCCACCAGCCCGGTCACAGTGACGCTGCTGCCGGACGTGCAGCTGACGGTGGGGCCGACGTCGACCCTGGTCTTCACCCAGGCCAGCTGGAACATCACCCAAACCGTGACGGTCACCGCAACAGACGATGCGGCCATCGAGCCACCGCCGCAAACGGGCCTGATCACCCACACGGTGACAAGCACCGACCCGCTCTACGCGACACTGCCGCCGGCGCAGCAGCCTGCTAACGTGACGGTAGCGATCACTGACAACGACTCAGCCGCGATCGCCGTGGCGGTGGCGTCGAGCCAGATCACCACCGAGGACGGGGGCACAAGCACATTCTCGATCTCGCTAACGAGCCAGCCGACCGCACCGGTGACGATCACGGTCGCGTCGAGCAACCCGAGCGAGGGCATAGTAAGTATAGCCGCGCCGCTCACCCTGCCGCTGGTCTTCGACGAGACAAACTGGATGACGCCGGTGGTCGTGACGGTGACGGGCGCCAATGACGCGGCCTACGATGGCCAGCAGCCCTACAGCGTGATCATCGGCCCCGCGCAGAGCCTCGACCCGAACTACGCCGGCCTGGCGCCGACGCAGCCGGTGATCGCGCTGCGCAACAACGACAACGAGCCGGCTCAGGTCTCGGTCGGCGACCCCGCGCCGGTCAGCGAGGGCCTGAGCGGAACGACGGTGATCAGCTTCCCGGTGACGCTGATGCGCCCGGCGCTGGTGACGATCACGGTTGACTACGCGACGGCCGATCTGACCGCGAGCGCCGGCACCGACTACGAGGCGGCGACCGGCACGATCACCTTCACGCCCGGCATGACCAGCACGGTGATCACCACGACTGTCATCGGCGACAACCTGATCGAGGCTGATGAGCGCTTCAGCCTCCAGCTTACTGGGGCGACGGCGACGGGCGATCTGACGGGGCTTGGCGATGATCTAGCGGTCGCGGTCATCGTCAACGACGACTCGCCGCTGAGCGGGGCAAGGTTTGTGCTGACCGGCGGGCCCATGAGCCTCGCCGAGGACGGCTACTACTACACCGGTGGGGCCAACGGCTATGGCTACGCAGTGATCACGCTGCCCTGTAGCTGGCCCATCAGTAGGTCCCTGAGCATCGAGCTGTGGAGCCCCGCGATCGACGGAGGAGAGGCAGACGATCTGGCCAATGCCGGCGGCGCGGGGGCCACTACGTTCGAGCTCTATGCTGTTGATGGGGCGGGCGGGACAGGCAGCCTGACGCCGCCCCCCGGCGCGCCGGGCTCTTTTGGGGCGATCTTGTTCCCCGCGACGACCGGCAACGCAGATTGGGTGGCCTTCCCGACGACCGTTACGAACCCGCAGCCGTGCGGACGCTATGTGCTGCGCGCCGCCGCCACGGACGACGACGAGAACACCTGGGCTGTGCGGGCGGGGTACGACGCCGACGCAAATCTGGCCACGCCCCCCGATATTATCGCCCCGGGAACGGCGGATCACGTCACCCTGGCCCTGCTCCAGACGGTCGTCGCGCCTCAGGTGGTGGACACAGCGACAACGGCCTGGATCTATGTGAAGCCGGGAACGGCGGAGCTACGGTTGCGCAACTTCGATCTGGATAAAGCCCTGGTCGGGCCGAACATAGACCCCGCCGCGACCATCCGCTACTACTCGCCCAGCGATGTCTACGACCCGCTGGGGGCGACGGGCGGCGTTGCAGGTACCCCCTCGCAGATCGGGGTATGGAGCACCGCAGATAGTATCCTGCTGCCCGAGGCGGGCTGGTGGCGGATCGTCGTGACGACCGGCCTGGCCGGGAACGCCTACGTGCTGGAGGCGGCGGGCGACGGGGTCGCGCTGCCGCTATGGTACGACCCGCCGTCCTAGGCACGTACGATCAGCCAGGGTAGAGAAGGCGCCCCGTGGGACAATATGCCCGTGGGGCGTCTTAGCGCCTTGCAAGGCGCCGCTCAGATTCGTGGGCCGCATTTCGGGTATGATAGGGCGATGCGACGTCTGCGCGACAATCTGCCCCTGGCGACGATCCTGCTGCTGGCCCTGCTGTGGCGGCTGCTGCTGTGGGCGCAGCCGGCGCACCAGCCCGCCAACGACGAGGTCGAGTATGTGCGGGTCGCCCGCGACCTGCTCGCCGGGCGGGGGTGGGTCTTCTATGAGAGCTGGCGCTGGCTGCGGGCGCCGCTCTACCCAATGTTTCTGGCGGGCTCGCTGGGGGTTGCCAACCTGGACGCGGCCGCGAGCGCGGGCGAGGCCCTGCACCGCGCGGCCCTGGCGAACCTGGCGCTGAGCGTCGGGGTGGTCTACCTGATCTACCGGCTGGCCCACGAGCTGACGCCGGGCGGGCGCAAAGGGCCGGCGCTGGCCGCGGCGGCGGCCACGGCCCTGCTTCAGACAAATGCCACCTTCGCAAGCCTGTATATGAGCGAGACGCTCTTCGCCTGCCTCTTCATAGGGGGGCTGCTGGCCCTGACGGCGTGGCGGAGGCGCGGCGGGCTATGGCGGGCCGCCTTCGCGGGCGCCCTGCTCGGGCTGGCCTGCCTGACCCGCTCGGCGGCCCTGGTCTTCCTACCGGTGGCGGCGCTCTGGGCGGCGGCCGCCCCCACGGCGCACACCGGGGGTCTCTGGCGCAGGCTTCTGCCGCCGCTCGCGCTGGCGCTGGGGGCAGGCGCGGTGATCGCGCCGTGGACGCTGCGGAGCTGCCAGGCCTATGGGCGCTGCATCCTGATCGAGACGGGCGGGGCCTACAATATGTGGGCCTTCTACGAGCCGCGCGAGAGCCTGGACGAGATCAACCAGGCCCTGGAGGCGATCGCGAACCCCGCCGAGCGGGCCGATGAGGCGACACGGCGCGGCCTTGCGCGGCTGCGCGAGGACCCGGCGATCGTCCTGCGCAAGATCCCGACCGAGTGGACCCGGCTCTGGGCAGTGAAGCCGATCCAGGACCGCTTCCTGCTGACGAGCGCGTACAGCGACCCGCCCCCGGCGGTGTTTCTGGCCGGGCTGGCCCTCGATGATCTGCTCTACCTGGCGATCCTCTGCGCGGCGCCATTCGGGCTGGCCCTGGCCCTGACCCGGCGCGACGCCCTGGCGCTGCTGCTGGGCCTGTGGGCGCTGACCTTCGTGGGCGCCACGCTCGTCACCCACGCCGAGGGACGCTACAGGCACTTTCTGCTCGTGGCCCTGATCCCCCTGGCGGCCGTGGCCCTCGACGCGCTGTGGCGGCGCGAGGCGCTCCGGCCGGCCCTTGCCGTGGCGGCCGGGGCGCCCCTGGCGCTGGCCCTGCTGCCGCTCTTCCTCTACTACCCGTGGGGGTGGGCCGGC
>JAAXUL010000955.1 GCA_013336035.1 Chloroflexales bacterium | reverse complement strand
ACGTCACCCTGCCGGGCCGCATCATCTACCGCGACCTACACAGCTACCTGGCCCTGGGCGATGTGGCGGTGGCCCCCAAGATGAGCCTGACCGAGGGCAACGGCAAGATTGCCAACTATATGGCCATGGGCCTGCCCACCGTCGCCTTCGAGACCCCCGTCGCCCGCGAGATCCTCGCCGACACTGGCCTCTATGCGCGCCTTGGCAGCGCCGAGGACCTGGCCGCACAGCTCGAGCTGGCCCTCGACGACCGCGATCTGGCCGCGCGCCTGGGCGCCGCCGCGCGCGCGCGCCGTCGCCGAGCTCTCGTGGGAGCGGGCCGCGCAGTCGATCGAGGCGATCTATGCCGCAGCCATGGCCCGGCGACGCAGGGCGCCCCAGCGCGGACACGCACCCGGCGCCGACCCCACCGACTGAGGGCGCTCGCCGGATTACAATCTTGTATCGGGCATTCTAGCGCGCTTGACACGCATGGCGGGCGGATCTATACTGCCTCTGGGTCGGTCGTACTGGCCCATACGTGCGCCTATAGGCGCGGCGGGCACATGAAGCCCGCCACGTGGACACTAGGGACGATGACGCCCCTGCCGCGGCCGCGGGCGCGTTCGCACAAGGACATATGGAAGGCAGTCACCAACAGCACCGTCCTGGCCCGATGTGTCGCGCGTCGCGCGCGCTGCCGGTAGTGGATGAGCCCCTGTTGAGCTGACGCGCGCCTCCTTGCGGGGCGCCTGTCGCGCTCCCGCTCGTCCTCCGGCAGCCCCGCCGGGGGCCCCCTCAGACCCCCTCTCCTCCTCGTACAGCTGACGCTGATGTCCACGCGCCCCAGGGCGCCTCTGGACTGTCACTGCACGGGCGCGACCCATCGGGCCTCCAACAGCCGCGGCCACGCCGCCCCGGCCATGCAGCACGCAGGAGGGACCGATGATCGCGTTTCGCACCACCACCGACCGCGACGCGCTCCGCGCGCCCGTTATTCGCCCGAGGTTTCACGGGGCCGCGCCCGCCGGCGTCGATCTCGCCTACGCGCCGGCCCTCAGCTTCCCCAGGCACGCGACCGCACAGCAGGTGATCAACGCCCTGCGCATGATGCGCCCCGGCAACGAGAGCGTCTACTATCTCTTCGTCACCGGCGAGGAGGATCGTCTCGTCGGCGTCGTCAGCCTGCGTCAGGTGGTCGTCGCCCACCCCGACACGCGCCTTGAGGCGATCATGAGCCGCGAGGTCGTCAGCCTGCTCGTGACGATGGCCCCGGGGCAGCAGGCCCATGTCCTCGGCGAGTCGGGCTTCCTGGCCCTGCCCGTGGTCGATGAGGCCGGCCACCTGGTGGGCAGCCTCGACGCCACCGAGCTCCTCAGCGCCGTTGAGGATAAGGCCACCGAGGATATGTTCCACATGGCCGGTGTGGCCCGCGATGAAGAGCTCGAGCGCCCGCTCAACCGCGCCGCCCGCGACCGAGTAGGCTGGCTTATGTTTACTATGGCTGCGGCCTTCCTCGCCGCCGCCGTGGTCAGCCGCTTCACCGGCCTGATCGCGCACGTCGCCATCCTGGCCGCCTTCCTGCCTGTCGTGGTGGGCCAGGGCGCCAGCGCCGGCTTCCAGACGCTCACCTTTATTGTCCGCTCGCTCGCCCTCGGCGAGGTGAGCCTGCGCAATGCCCGCAGCGCCCTCGGGCGCGAGTTGCTGCTCGGCCTCTGCAATGGCCTCGTGATCGGCATCCTCGGGGGCCTGGCCGGCTTCGCCTGGCAGGGCAGCGCCGCCCTCGGCCTGGTCGTCGGCCTGGCGATGCTCGGCACCCTGATCGTCGCCGCCCTGGCGGGGGTCGCCGTGCCCCTCGCCCTCAGGGCGCTGCACATCGACCCGGCCCGCACCTCGTCGATCTTTGTCACAACCGCCACCAGCCTCTGCGGCCTCGGCCTCTTGCTTGGCCTTGGCGCCCTTGCGTCGCAGATGGGCTACCTGTAGGCCCTCGCGGGGCCAGGCCCCCACGCGGCTGTCTCCCCGGCCGGAACATTTGCGGCGTGGTGCGCGTTCTCTCATCAGCGCGGGTGCCCGGCGGGCCGCTGCAGGCCGCCGCCCGCGCGCTCACAGAGGAGAAGCATGGCTCGGCACCACGCTCGCTCGCTCGGCGCCGCGGCGCTGCTAGCCCTGGCCTTCCTGCTCGCCGAGAGCTCAGGCTTCGCCGTACCGGCCAGGGCCCAGGAGGCGCGCCTCGTATGGGCTTCCATCCCGGGCTTGCCCAGCGATGTCTGGCTCGAAGACGTCTTCATGGTCGGCCCCGACCAGGCATGGGCCGTGGGCCGCGCCAGAGACAGCTCGGCCGGCTACGCCTACAGGCTGCGCCTGATCGATGGCCGCTGGCAGCTCACCCGCGAGGGCGTCTTCCGCGCCGCCCTGTACGGGGTGGTCGCCCGCGACGCCAAGACCGTGTGGGCCGTCGGCGACTACGGCCTGATCGTCCGGCGAGACCGCACTGGCTGGGCCGAGGTGCCCGCCCCCAGCGACCAGATCACGCTGCGCACCATCCAGCTGCTCGGCGATGGCGGCAGCGGCTGGGCCGCGGGCGACGAGGTGATCGATGATACCCGCCAGGTCGTTATGCTGCGCTATAGCGGCGACCGCTGGCAGCGGGCCGACATCGACCGGCCCGAGGGCTATAGCTACATCACGTCGCTCCACCTAAGCGGCGAGGGCGCCTGGGCGGCAGGCAGCCATATCTGGCGCCTGCGCGACGGCGCCTGGCGCCTCGATGGCGCGCCCAACCCCTGCGGGGAGGGCTACAGCTGCGTTGGCGCCTACAGCGGCGTGCGGGCCTTCAGCGCCGAGGAGGCGATTGCGGTCGGCTCGCGCCGCGGCATCTGTCCGGCCTGCACCACCCAGCCCTACATCGCCCGGCGCGATGGGGGCGGCTGGCGCGACCTGTTCCCGAGCGGCACGCGCGACCTGCTCCCCGACCCACCCCAATACCCCGACAACGCCTACATGGGCGCCGTCTTCTTCACCGACCAGGCCAATGGCGTGGCCGTGGGCACCCGCAGCTACCCGGGCGGCGCCGAGGTCTTCGCTCTGCGCTACGCCGACGGCGCCTGGCGCTACGAACAGGTCCGCGCGCAGAATGGCGAGACGCCCGAGGGCCTGTTCCTGGCCGACCCCACCCGCGGCCTGCTTGTGGGCAGCAGCGGCCTGCTGATGAGCTACGGCTACGGCCCCCAGAGCGCGCCGCCCGGCCCTGGACGGAGCCCTACCGAGCCCGTGCCTGACCCGGGCCAGCCCGACGTGCGCTACTTCCCCGAGACTGGCCACACCCTGCGCGGCACCTTCCGCAGCTATTGGGAGCGCAACGGTGGCCTGGCCCGCTTCGGCTACCCGCGCACCGAAGAGTTCGCCGAGGTCCGCAGCGAGGATGGGCAGACCTACACCGTCCAGTACTTCGAGCGGGCACGCTTCGAGTATCACCCCGAGCTTGCCGGCAC
>JAAXUL010000954.1 GCA_013336035.1 Chloroflexales bacterium | reverse complement strand
CGCCGACAATCGCGGTGATCAAGCTCGTCAGGTTAAAGCCCGAGGTCAGATCTACGCCAAGGAAGAGCGAGCTCAGCCAGCCGCCGACCGCCGAGCCAACGACCCCCAGTAGCAGGTCAACGTACCACGGGTAGCCGCTCCGCATCAGGAAGCCCGCCACCCCGCCGACGATCAGACCCATCAGAAGCCACAGCAAGAAGCCCATCATCGTCGTCTTCCCTTCCGGCCGCACAGCGGCCGCTATCCCTGCCTAGCCCTTCCGAGAGAGCGACTCGGCCAGCTGCTTGAGTTTATCCAGCGTATGCTTCACCCGCAGGCTATCGGCGGGGTTGCCGCCCGCCACGAAGTCCCCGAGGACGCCGCCCGGCGGGTCGTACTCATAGGTGTAGCGCACCCGCGAGTCGTTCCCACCGATCCCGAGAAAGCCGCCCGACTTGTCGATATCGAAGGTGTGGGTGCGCTGCTCGTTACCAAGCCTGGTCTCAAGCTTCAGGACAAAGCTGCCCTTGTCAACGCCTAGCACGACGCCCGAGCCGCTCTCGTTACCGTGGCGCCACTGAAAGGTCGCGCCCTGTTGCGCCGCGGCCATCCCGCTGACGTGTTCCAGCTGCTCGATCCAGAGCGGCCACTTCGCCGGGTCGCTGATAAGCGCCCAGACGTTGTCCGGAGAAGCGTCGATGTCCACGTGCTGCGCAAACTTGACTGCCATAGGCCTGTTGCCTCCTCTGTGCATGCTTCGGGTCAGTGTTGCTCGCGGGCGCGGCATCCAATAAGACGAGCGCGCCCGTCGAAAAGTCATCCATCGCGGCGCTGAGACGATGCCGCATGAGCTACGGCCGGGTCAGGGCCGCGTCCACATTCGCCGTGGTCGCCCCCACGGCGACGCTGACTGTCCCGAGGCGAACCTGGGCAGCGTACTGCTCGGTCTCCTGGTTCGCCGAGAGGCGCGGGTCGAACTGGAGGGTGTAGTCACCCGCCGGCAGGCCGGCGGTGGTGTACTCGCCGCCCTGGTCGGTGACCGTGAAGCCCACCAGCGTATTGCCGCTGAAGACCAGCACCGCCACCCCGCTCAGCCCCAGGTCGCTATCGGCGGCGGTGACCCGGCCGGCGATCTGCCCGCCCAGGGCCAGGCCGGCGTTCGCCGTCGTCGTCGTGCCCACCGCCACCGTCAGCGCGGTGTATGGCGCCTCGCTGCGGTTGTCGAAATACTCGTCGAGATAGCCGCGCGTCGCCTCGACCGACGCCAGGATGGTGTCGAACAGGACCGTGTAGGATCCGGGCGCGAGCGCCGGGGTCTGATAGGCCCCGGTCTCGTCGGTGACCGTCACCGCCGCAATCCCCCCCGCCTGGCCGAAGGCGACGACCACCACGCCGCCCAGCCCGCTACCGTCGTCGTCATCGGTGACCAGCCCGCCGATCGCGCCGCCGGGGGCGAGGGCGCCATTGATGCCCGTCGTGGTCGCGCCGGCCGTAACGCTCACCGCGTCGGCATCGGCGAAGCTCGCCTTGCCGCTATAGAAAGTGTCCACGTAGCCGCGCACTGCGGCGCTTGCCGCGTACTCTGCGAAGAAGCCGACCTTATAGGCGCTCGTGTCCAGGCCGGTCAGGCTGTAGGCCCCATCGGCGCCGCTGCGGCCCACGGCGCGCACCGCGCCATTGGCATCGAAGGCCGCGACCAGCACATCGGCAAGAATGGTGCCAGCGGTGCCGGTGACCGTGCCGCCGATGCTGCCGCCCAGCGTGAGGGCGGCGTTGATGTTCTCCACCACGCCTGGCCCGTTGATCGTGACCGGGGTGGCCCCGGCATAGGTGGCGCTGTTGGCATAGTAGGCGCTGACGTGCCGGCGGGTGCTGGCGTTCTCCGAGAAGAAGGTGACGAAGGCGACGCGGTAGCTGCCGTTGGCCAGCGGGCCGGTGGCGTAGCGGCCGTCGGCCTCGGTCATAGTCAGATCCACCAGATCGTTTTCGGCGTCGAAGACGGCGACGATGACCGCTGGCAGCCCGCCGCCCGGGCCGCTCACCTGGCCACGGATGGCCGCGGCCGTGGGCCGCAGGCTCAGGCCCACGTCGACGAATGCCGTTGCGCCCACCGTGACCGCCACAGCAGAGACGGTCGTCCCGGCGTAGGCGACCACATCGCCGTCGTCGCCGGTCGCGGGGCTGAGCCGCACGCTGTAGGCGCCCTGGGGCAGGCCCTCGATCTGGTAGCTGCCGTCGGCGGCGGTCGCGCCCGAGCCAAGCACCACATCGCCAGCGCCGAGGGCCTCGACTGTCACGCCGGCCAGGCCGCCGCGCGTGTCGCTCGCTGTCACGCGGCCGGCGATGGTGCCGCCGCGCGCCAGGGCGATGTTGATGCCGGCGACCAGATCGGGCGCCGTCACCTGGACCGGCTGGGCGTAGAGCGCGTCCTGGTAGGCCAGGGCGCTCCCCGCGCTCGCGGCCAGGGCGCGCACTTCATAGCTGCCCGTGGCCAGACCGGTGGGGATGAGATAGACGCCGCTCGCGCGCGTCAGCGCCGAAGCGATGGGCACCCCGTCGCGCAGCGCGACGACCAGCACCTCGGGCACGCCGGCGCCGGTCGCGGCGTCGGTGACCGCGCCGGCGATCCCGCCCGTGGCGGGCTGCTGGGCCGGGGTGGCGGCAGGGGGCGGCGCGGCCGAGGCGCCGCCGCTTAGGGCCGGCACACGAGCGACGCCTGCGCGGGCCGCCAGCTCGGCCTGGGCCAGCCCATTCGGCGCGCTGTCGCTGACCGTAAAGCTGGCGATCGAGGTGTAGCCGCTGAGGCTGCCATAGGCCAGCAGGTTCCAGATCCCGACCCCGACGCTCGCGCCATCCAGCTCGAAGTGCACCCAGCCATCGTCGCCGACATGGTACTCCTGGGGCAGCTGGCGCACGCCCCCGTCGTTGCTGCCCAGCCAGAGCCAGACGGTGTCGCGGCGGGTGAACTTCTGGCTCGAGAAGCGGAAGATCGTCTCGGGGCCGCCGCTGACCGGGGCGACCAGCAGCTCCTGGGTGTCGTCGGCGCGCTCGAGGCCGGCGGTCGCGGCGCCAACCTGCGCCTCGGCGAGGTTGCCCGTGCAGAGATCCCCACCGCAGATGTACTCCGGGGTCATGCTGATCACGGTGCCGTCGCCGAGGGTGTCGCGCACCCGGAAGAGCAGCGTCGCCGCCACGGTCTCGCCGGGGTCGATGCGGCGGTAGGCGAAGGTGGTGCTGTCGCCCGCATAGCTGGTGACGAGGATGCGGTCGCTCTCGGCGCTCTCGTAGGCGAGCTGCGAGAACTGGTAGCGCAGGGTGACGTTGTGGAAAGACAGGCGCTCGGGGCCGCCGTTGCGGGCGGTGACGGTGGCGCGCAAGAGCGAGCCCGCGACGACCTCCTTGGACGGGCTCAGCGTGAGGGCGATATCGAGCCCGCTATCGTCGAGGGCCGGCGGAATAGTGGAGCCGGAGGTGAAGCTGGAGACGGCCGCCAGATCTTCCT
>JAAXUL010000953.1 GCA_013336035.1 Chloroflexales bacterium | reverse complement strand
GGCCCTCGACATTCTCACAGGCAACCTGACCCCGCCGTGGTCAGTGCCTTCCAGCAGCGCCCCGCCGCCAGCGCCGCTAGAGGCCGACGAGGAGGAAGAGCCCTTCGAGCCTGGCGAGGCCGACGAGGAAGCGTTCTTCGCGGAGGGCGAGCGGCTGACGCCGGCCATGCGCGCCCTGCTCCAGATCGCCGCGTGCTTCGTCAGCCCGGAGCCGATCCCCCACGCCCTGCTGCTCGCCCCGTTGCTGCCCCACGCCGCCCCCGAAGGCCCCGCGGCCCTGGCCGCCCTGTTCCAGTGCGGCTGGCTCACGGCCCCCACGCTGATCACGGTGCAGCTCACCCCGAAGAGCCGTGCGTTCCTCGCTACCCGCCCATCGGATGAGCCGGTGCAACTCGCGGTGGTCGAGTCGCTCTGTACGCTGGTGGGGAACCTGATGCGGGCACGCGACGAGGCGACGCTGCGCCTGGTGGAGCCGCACCTGCTGGCGCTGACCGACGCCTGGCAGCCGCGCGCCGACCACCATGCCCTGATCCTGAGCCTGACCGCCGGGACGTACCACGCCCTCTATGGGGACTCCGGGGCGGCCACAACCTATATGAATCAGGCGAGTGCCCTGGAGGCGGCCCTGGGGGAGCGCCCGGCGAAGCCGCCGAAGCCGCCGCGCACGCCGCGGGGTCGCCCGAAGGCGTAGGGCGGGGCCGGCGCCGCGGTCTGTCCCCTATACTTGCAGGTTGGGGGGACAGCATTTGCGAGTCGGGGCATGATTCGTGCATTTTTGCAGATCCCCCCGATAAGGTAAAATAACCGATCTCGGATAGTGTTGGCCCACGCTCCCACTCGACCGCATCAGAACGCCGTAGAGGCCGTGCGCCGCTGCCTTCGCGGCGCGTGGCTCCAAGAGGCAGGCCGAAGCACTGTCTTTTCAGCGCGCCGTATCAGGACGCCATCGGCGGGGATTTTGCAGGGGTTTTGCATTACCCCTCAAAAAGAGTAATTAAGGATTGCAGATCCCCCAATAGAATAAAGTAGGCGCCCTATGCTCCGGCCAATCGGCCCCAGCCCTCACGCCTCATGGCCGAGCAGCACCCGCGCTGACACCTGAAGCTCCAGCTCCGGCCACACCACCACGCTGCCGTCGCCCCGGATCTCCCAGCGGCGGCGCTGCCGCCAGGTTGCTACCGCGAGTTGAGGGTAGCGGGCGAGAGGGGCACCGATCACCCGCCCGTCGGTCAGCGTGATCCAGAGCATTGACCAGCCGCAGCGCACGCCGCGCACCTGGGCGAGCGGTAGGCGGCGGCTCCCCCGCCGAAGCAGCAGCACATCGTCGGGGTAGGACGGCTCATAGCGGGCCAGGATGTCGAAGCCGCCGCGAAAGCCAGGCGTACCCTGCCCGATGTCGGCTGACACCTCACGAGCGATGGAACGAATATAGAGGATGATCCACACCACCAGGCCAACGTTGAGTAGGATGAGGAGCGAGGCGAGGATCATCTGGGGCAAGGTGTCCATAGCATCCCTTCTGGCAGGCGGGGCGGGTACAGGGGCGAATTGATCATAGCATGGTCAATGGTGAGACTAATAGCCGTGGCTGTCACCTGTGACAGCTAAGAAGAAGGTGAGGTTCAGGATATTCTGGGTACTACTCTGTCTGGTGTGTGGCATCACGGTGGTCACATTGGCGCTTCGAGACGAGATGCGCGAGCGCCAGCGCGAGATCAGGCGTGCCGTGTGGCCGTGGGCGCGAGCGTACTTCGCGCTGCGAGATGGGCGCGAGGAGGAGGAGCCACGCTGATCCATCGGGCCGGGCATCCAGCGTCGGCAGCATGCTCAACGACAGTCACAGCGACATCACCGCCGCTGTGACTGTCCCTGTACCTACAGGTTGGGGGTACAGGTGCCACTTGCCCCGACCGAGCACGAGCACCCGATAGCCAGGTGTAGGCGTCACAGGTTGGGGGTACAGGCCCCGACCGAGCACGAGCACCCGATAGCCAGGTGTAGGCGTCACAGGTGACAGGATAGCCGCTGAAGCGGGGCCGCATCCCGACTTGCTAGGTCTTCCTATTTCAGCTGGACTAATGGTCCTTAGTTGTGTCGAACTGTGCTATGATAGAGCCACGCCACTCGCGCTTGCTCACTGAGGCCCCATGAGCGACTCGACCGCCCTTGTCCCGGTCGCCCCCGCCGATCTCGTCCTGGGCGCCCATGATCCGATTGCCCTGGCCATCGCCGCCTGGCTCGACAGTAAGCAGGGCCGCTCCGGCTCGACGCGCACCCATGCTGCCTACGCCGCGACCCTGGCCGACGCGCGGGCGGCCCTCGTCGCTGTGGGCATCGACCTCGACGGCAACCCGCGCGCGGTCGCCCTGGCCCTGCAAGGCTGGTCGCGCCAGAGCAAGGTCGCCGGGCGCGCGGTGAAGCCGGCGACCGTGGCCCAGCGCCTCGCCGTCATATCGAGCTTCTACGAGTTCACTATCCGCCGCGGGCTGCTCGATCTCACCACCAACGCCGCGACCCTGGTAGACCGCCCCAAGGTGGAGAGCTACGCCGAGGCCAAGGCGATTGACTCTGCCCATGTGCGCCGTGTCCTTACTGAGCTGCGCCGGGAGGCCGCTGGTACGGGCACTGCCGCTGACCACGCCGCCCGCGATCTGGCCCTCCTGCGCGTGGCCCTCACCACGGGCCGCCGCGTGGCCGAGCTTGCCGCCCTGCGCTGGCGCGATGTGGAGGGGGCGGGTGGCGCCAGCATCACCCTCACCTTCCGGCGAGCGAAGGGAGGCAAGGTCATGCGCGACGCCCTGGCCCCCTCCGTGAGCGCCGACCTCCTCGCCTGGCTGCACCGTCACTACGGGGCCGAGCTGGGGCAACTCGACAAAGACGCGGCCCTCTGGCCGGCGCTGCGGCACGGGGGCCGGGCGGGGCGTGCCCGCCTGGGCGAGCCGCTGAACGTCGCGGGGATTGCCGAGCTAGTGGCCCGGCGCCTTGGCACGCATCCCCACGCGCTACGGCACTCGTTCGCCCACGGTATGCGTAAGGCTGGCGCCAAGGACAGCGAGGTGCAGGCCCGCCTGGGCCACAGTAACCTGGCGACGACCGGGCGCTACCTGGCCCAGCTTGATCGGGCCGAGAACCCCTTCGCTCATACCCTCGCTGACATGTTCGATGGGGAGTGAGCGGCTGTTGTGTGAGACGGAGCCCCGAGAGAGACAAGCGCCAGCAAACTGCGGCTACCACCCGATAGATCGCTTTGTCACTAGGACAGCCGTCACCTGTGCCGCTGGCAGGCGTGGTGAGAGCACGGGGCGTTGGCTGGCACGGAGCACCAGCAAACCGCGCCTGCCGCCCCATTGATTGCCAACATCACCAAGAGTGCCAGTGAGCCGCTGGAGATACGGTATTGATTGTCAAGCCCCAATCACTGAGCAGGGCGGGCCTACGCCATTGTCGCCGACCGGTCAAGACCAGGGCAAGCGCCCGCTGGGCC
>JAAXUL010000952.1 GCA_013336035.1 Chloroflexales bacterium | reverse complement strand
GCCGCGCTCCACGGGGCGATCCGGGCGGGCCTGGTGCGGGCCTGCCATGACCTGAGCGAGGGCGGCCTGGCCGTCGCCGCCGCCGAGATGGTCATCGCCGGCGACCTCGGCCTCAGCCTCGACCTCGCGGCGGCGCCAGGGGCCGCCGGCGCGCTTGCGGCCCTCTTCAGCGAGACGCCGAGCCGCTTTCTGGTCGAGGTGCGCCCGGACGCTGCCGCGGCCTTCGAGGCGGCGATGGCCGGCATCACTCTCGCCCAGGTCGGCGCGGTCACCGCCGACGCGACGCTGCGCCTGCGCCAGGGCGAAGTGAGCCTGATCGAGCTAGACGCCGACATCCTGCGTCAGCGCTGGAAGTCGGGGCTAGACGGGATCGACCTATGAGCGATGGCGCGCTGCTTGACCCCGAGGGCTTCGCGGCCCTGATAGAGGCCCGCCTGCGGGCCGAGGACGGCATCGAGGTGCGCGGGCGCGAGGGGCTGAACCTGCAGGTCCACATCGGCCAGAGCGACCTGGCGGTCAGCATCCACAACTTCTACAACGCCTACGCCCAGCACCCCAGCGCGATCGAGCTGGTGACCGACACGCTGCTGCGCTCGCTGCGCAACTACGACACCGCGCGCACGATCACCAGCTTCGACGACCTGCGCGAGCGGGTCTACCCCATGCTCAAGCCGATCACCCTGCTGGTGACACTGCGCGAGCGCAAGCTGCCGATGCTGGTCTACCGGCCGTTCCTGGCCGACCTGATGATCGCCTATGTGATCGAGGAGCCGAGCAGCCTGGCCTATATCAGCGAGCAGCACCTCGAGCGCTGGGGCCTGGCCGAGCACGAGCTGCACGAGCAGGCTATGACCAACCTGCGCCGCCGCACCGCCGAGCGCGGCGAGCACACCGTCACCGGCGAGGGCGCCCAGCGCCTGGTGATCTTCAAGGCCCAGGACGGCTTCGACGCCACGCGGCTGCTGCTGCCCAACCTGATCGAGGGCTGGAAGGCCCAGATGCCCGGCAACCTGGTGATCGGCATCCCCAACCGCGACTTTCTGATCATCTTCAGCGACGCCGAGCGGAGCGTCCTCACCGCCGTAGCCCACCAGATCCAGCGCGAGGCCGCCGAGCGCGCCCACGGGCTCACCGACCAGCTGTTCACGATCAAGGGCGGCCAGGTGCGCGAGTACGAGTGGGATTAGGGAGTAGACCCCCTCCATGGAAATCGCAGCCACGCTGCTCCTGATCGTCTGCTACGGGCTAGGTGGCTACCTGGCCTGGTCACAGCGCACGCCGGTCTACCTGTTCGCCATCCTGGCGGGCCACCTGAGCGCCCTGGCCTCGCCGCTCTGGCGCGCGCTCTACGGGGTCAGCTACAGCCTTGACCTGCTCAGCGTGCGGACGCTGCTGGGCCAGCTGGTGCCCCTGCCGGTCATCCTGGCCTCGGGATGGTACTACACCCTGCCCGCCCTGGTGGTCTTCTTCCTCTACACGACGCGCTGGTGGTTCCCCGGGGTCGTGACGGGCCTCCTCACCTATCTCATCTTCCTGCTCTATCACCTGCTGATCGAGACCCTGGGCCTGCGCACGCAGACCTGGGCCTATAGCGGGACAAGGCTGCCCCTCGATTTCAGCGCGCCGCTGCTGGCGGCGATTATGTCCGGCCTGATCTCCTACGGCATCCTCTACGCCGTCCTGGCGGTCCACCGCTTCTCGTGGCAGAGCATGCTGCTCGGCCTGCTGCCCGCGGCTCTGGCCATCAGCCTACTCGTCCACGGGCTGCTCGGGGCGCCGCTCTGGCTGGCCATGCTGCTCGACGGGCAGGCCTGGGCCACGGCGGCCGGCCTGGTCACCACCCTGGTCCTGCTCGCCTGGGCCGGGCAGATCATCACCGGCGGGATCACCCGGATCGGCAGCCACTAGCCTATGCTTACGCCCGACGCGCTGATCGCGGCCTACAGCCAGGGCATCTTCCCGATGGCCGACGAGGATGGGGCCATCGGCTGGTACGAGCCCAGGATCCGGGCGATCATCCCCCTCGACGCCTTTGTGGTGCCGCGCCGGCTGGCGCGCACGGTGCGCGGCGGCCGCTTCGAGGTGCGCTACGACAGCGCCTTCGAGGCGGTGATGCGGGCATGCGCCGCCCCGGCGCCCGGCCGCGAGACGACCTGGATCAGCGAGGAGATGGTGGCCGCCTACGTGACGCTGCACCGGCTCGGCCACGCCCACAGCGTGGAGTGCTGGCGCGAGGGCCTGCTCGTCGGCGGGCTCTACGGCGTCAATATCGGCGGGCTCTTCGCCGGCGAGAGCATGTTCCACCGCGAGCGCGACGCCAGCAAGGTCGCCCTGGTGCATCTGGTCGCGCGGCTGCGGGCCGGCGGCTTCGTGCTGCTCGACTCGCAGTTCATCGTCGGCCCGCATATGCTCCAGTTCGGCACGCTCGAGATCCCGCGCGCCGAGTACCACCGCCGGCTCAGGGCGGCCCTGCGGGTAGAGGCGCGGTTCTAGTGAGTCGGTGCACTCTTTTCTGATGCGATGCGGCCAGGCCGCACCGCACCAGAAAGCGAAATGTTCGCGGGGCAGCGGCCCGCACGCTCGCCAGACGGATCACGGGTCACACGGCGGCGGCCGGCAGCCAGATGTGGAAGATCGTCCCGCTGCCCGGCGTGCTCTGCACCCACAGGGCGCCACGGTGCTCGCGCACGATCCCGTGGACGGCGGCCAGGCCCAGGCCGGTCCCGAGGAGCTTGGTGGTGAAGAAGGGGTCGAAGATCCGCGCCATGGTGGCGGAGTCCATACCGCAGCCAGAGTCGCTCACGCTCACCCGCACAAAGCTGCCGGGCGCGGCATCGGCGCCGAGCACCAGCCCGTCGAGGGCCGCGCGCCCCAGCTCGTCGGCCCCAGTGCTGACGACCACCTCGCCGCCGCTCGCATCGATCGACTCGGCCGCGTTGACCACCAGGTTCAAGACGATCTGACGCACCTGTGTAGCCTCGGCGTGCACCAGCGGCAGGCCGGGCCTCAGGTTGAAGCGCATGCCACAGTGGCGCATATGGCTCACCCGCAGCAGGTCGCTGATCTCGCCGATCGCCCGATTGACATCGACCCTGCCGGCAGGCGTGCGCCTGCGCCCGGCGTAGGCCAGCATCTGGCCCGTCAGCTCCGAGGCCCGGGTCACCGCCTGGCCGATCTGCTCGAGAAAGGGCCGGGCCGGGCTATTGTCGGCCAGGCTCAGCAAGGCCATGTCGGCGTTGCCCTGGATGCTGGTCAGGATATTGTTGAAGTCGTGGGCGACGCCGCCCGCCAGGACGCCCAGGCTCTCGAGGCGCTGGGTCTCCTGGAGGCGCCGCTCGAGACGGGCGCGCTCTTCGTTAGCCCGCACCCGCGCGGTGATGTCCTCGCAGACCACCACGGTCAGGCGGGGGTTGCCGGCGGGGTCGCGCAGCATAGCCACGCTCAGATGCCCCCAGACCACGGCGCCGCACTTCCCCAGGAAGCGC
>JAAXUL010000951.1 GCA_013336035.1 Chloroflexales bacterium | reverse complement strand
GCGATGCCGAGGGCCGCGGCGCGCTCGGCCATGCGCACATCAAGCTCGTAGTCCAGCTCGACATTGTCATAGGTGGCGCTGATGGGCACCGCCAGGATCTGCCGCGCGCCCGCCTGGTGCAGCTGATCGATCGCCTCCAGCACATCCGGCCCCAGCCACTGGCCCGGCCCCTCGGCGCTGTAGAAGGCGCTGCGCCAGCTGGGGAGCCCCAGCGTAGCGGCGAGCCGCGACCCGCTGGCCTCAAGCTGCTGGCGATAGGCGTCCTCGGGCTTGCGCGCGCTCTCGGCGACGCTGTGCGCGATGAAGAGCCCGGCCACCTGATCGCGCGCCGCGGCCGGGAAGCGCGCCAGGGCCGCCTGGGCGTTGGCCGTCACCGTCGCGGCGAAGCCGGGCAGCTCCGGCCAGCCCTCGATCAGGTGCAGGCGGGGCGAGGATGGGGCCGCGGCGCGGGCCCGCTCAAGGGCGTGTTGGTAGTCGCGCATCGCCATATGCGAGGCGAACGGGCTGAGCGGCAGGACGACCACATCCTCGACCGCCTCGCGGCCGAGCTCGGCCAGCGCGACCTCGATGTAGGGGTGCCAGTAGCGCGCCCCGAAGACGGCGCGATAGGCGATCTCCCCGGGCTGAGCGAGCTCGGCGGCCAGCGCCGTGAAGATCAGCTGTGCCCCCGAGACGCCCTCGTCGGCGCCCCAGACCCGCCGGCAACGCTCGCAGAGGAACGCCACATAGTCGGCGGGCGGGGCCTGCCCACCAAAGTGACCGCGCAGGTAGGGCTCCACCTCGTCAATCGTCGTGGGCTCCCCGTACTCCATCACCAGGACGCCGACTGGTCGTGTAGTCGTTACGGGCTGATCCATAAAGGCCTCCGCACCTTTCGGTATGCGTGCAGCATGAGTCGGTCACGGGCGCGTAGGGGAGCCAGTAGCTCCAGAGCATGCGAAACCCGAGCGTGATTGTAGCACAGGCTGCAGGCGTGAAGGTCGCGGCAAGGGTGCGAGCTGTGAGCCTCCTCTTCCTTACTCGGCGTCGAGCATGGCCTGGGCCACCATGTCCGCCTCTGCGGCGGCGACAGAGGGGATACCGGGCGCTGCGGCGGCGGTGGCGGCGTGATCATCGTAGCTCATGAAGGTGCGCGCCCCGCCCGCCAGGCTCGCCACATCTGCCAGCCCGTGCTGGCGGAGGATGCGATGGGCCAGGTAGCTGCGGAAGCCGACCATGCAGTACAGCCGGACCGGCCCGTCCGCCGCCATCCGCCGCACCTCGTCGAGCCGCCCGCGCAGCTCGGACAGGGGGATGTTGAAGGCGCCGGGGAGATGCCAGTTGGCGTACTCATCCGGGTCACGCACGTCGATGAAGCTGGTGCGCTGGGGCTGCTGCGCGTACTCCTCGGCGTACCAGAGCTCTAGATCGCCACGCAGCAGGTTCGCCGCGATAAAGCCCGCCATGTTCACCGGGTCCTTGGCCGAGCTGTAGGGCGGGGCGTAGGTCAGCTCCAGCCGCTCCAGGTCGAAGACTGTCATGCCGGCGCGGATGGCGGTTGCCAGCACGTCGAGCCGCTTATCCACCCCGTCGGCGCCGACGATCTGGGCGCCGAGCACCCGCCCGTCCTCCGGGGCAAAGAGCAGCTTAAGGTGCATCGAGGCGCTGCCGGGGTAGTAGCCGGCGTGGCCCGACGGGTGCAGGTAGACTTTACGAAACGCCCGCCCGAGCCGCCGCAGGGTGCGCTCGGTGGCGCCCGTCATCCCGGCGGTCATGTCGAAGATCTTGACGATGGCGCTGCCCTGAGTGCTGGTGTAGGCCGTGTCGCGCCCGCAGATATGGTCGGCCACGATGCGCCCCTGGCGGTTGGCCGGGCCGGCCAGCGCGACCAGGGCCGGCTCGCCAGTGACCGTGTCGGTGACCTCGACCATATCGCCGGCCGCGTAGATGCCGGGGTCAGAGGTGCGCATATGGGCGTCCACCGCGATGCCGCCGCGCGGCCCGAGCTCCAACCCCATCGCCTGGGCCAGGGCGGCAACAGGGCGCACGCCCGCCGCCAGCACCACCAGGTCGGCGTCGATCAGCTCGCCGCCGCGCAGCTCGACGGCCACCGGCCCGCCGCGGTCGTGGATGGCCGCCGCCGCCGTGCCCAGGTGCAGCGTGACGCCGTGGTGCTCCATGTGGGCGCGCAGGGTGGCGGCCATCTCGCCATCGAGCAAGGGCATCACCTGCTCTTGCAGCTCTACCATATGCACGGCGAGGCCGCGCGCGCGCAGGGCCTCGGCGACCTCCACGCCAATATAGCTGCCGCCGATCACCACCGCCGTCCGCGCCCGCGCGTTGAGCACCGCGATAATGGCGTCCATGTCGGGGATGTTGCGCAGCGTGAAGACGCGTGGGTGGTCGATGCCGGGCACGGGCGGGCGCAGCGGGCCGGCGCCCTGGGCGAGCACCAGCACATCGTAGGGCTCGTCGTAGCTGACGCCGCGGGCGAGATCGCGCACCTGCACGCGCCTGGTGGCCCGATCGACGGCAACCACCTCGTGCTCGGTGCGGACGTCGAGGTTGAGGGTCGCGCGCAGATGCTCGGGGGTGGCGACGAGCAGCGCCTCGCGGTCGGGGATGACCCCGCCGATGTGATAGGGCAGGCCGCAGTTGGCGTAGGAGACATAGCGGTCGCGCTCGAGGACAACGATACGGGCATGCTCGTCGAGCCGCCGCAGGCGCGCGGCGGCCGACATTCCGGCCGCCACACCGCCGACAATGACTATCTGCTTCACGGATTCTTCCTTGTGTGCTCGTTGGGACGAGGGTACATAGCACAACCCGACATGTGCGAGCTGCGGCAGGCGTCCACAGATGAGATGCGCTGGCGGCACTCAAGGTTACAGGCGGTACGCATGGCCCCCCAGGCGATCCGGGCGATGACGCAGGGGCGATAACCACAGCGCCCTGCCGCGCATCAAAATAATACGGGCCCGGATGGGCACGGGGAGCGGAGAACCCTGGCCGGCGGGCGCGCAGAGGCTGGCGCCGCGCGAGCATGCCGCTCTCTGGTGAACTGCGGCTACGCCGCAGCGCACCAGAAAGGGGATACTCTACCGACGCTCTAGAAGGGCCACCAGCGGCGGATCGCCTTCTGGGGCAGGTCGGCAGCGAGCTGCTGATACATCCGGCGGGCGGCGAGGACCTGGGCCTCGAGGGTTGCCAGATCAGCGGCCGGAGCACCGGCGGCGCGCGCGGCCTCCCACTCCGCCGTCACGTTCGTGCAGTGGCGGGCGTGGGCGGCCAGGATCCTGGCGCCGGCACGGTCATCGCTCGGCATTAGGCAACTCCTCTCAGCATACAAGATTCGGCCGGCGTGGCGATGCCGGCCCAGCAGGTGGTAGCCCCGCGGCAGGCTACCTGTAGCTTCTAGTATAGCAGTGATAGGGGTTGCGCACCTAGTCAGGCTTTTCCCGCTGGTCAACCTTAGCCGCGGGCCGGCGCTATGTGCGCTCGACCCGCG